>CAMPHE010000016.1 GCA_946885815.1 uncultured Arenimonas sp. | reverse complement strand
GCACGACGCCGGCGACCATGCCGCCGCGTGGGCCGCGCTCGCGCACGGCCTGCGCGCGAAACGCGCGGCGCTGCGCTACGACGCCGAGGCCGACCGGGCGACGTTCGCGGCGCTGCATGCGACGTGCGACGCGGCGTTCGTCGCCGGTCGCGCCGCGCGCGACATGCCCGCCGACGCCGGCGCGCCCGCCCCGGTGTTCATCATCGGCCTGTTCCGCTCCGGCACGACGGTGCTGGAGCGGATGCTCGCGGGTCATCCCGACATCGCCGACGGGGGCGAAAGCGCCGGCTTCTTCGCCCGCTTCAAGCGGGCCGCCGACCATCCGGGCCCGCTCGCGCCCGACCTCGTCGCCCGGTTGCGCGACGTCGACATGGCGGCGCTCGGCGCCGACTTCATGGCGACCCAGTCATGGCGCGCACGCGGCCGAGCCCGCTGGACGGAAAAGCTGCCGTGGAATTTCCTGCTCGCCGGCGCGATCGCCCGCGCGTTGCCGCGCGCGCGCTTCCTGCACATGCGCCGCGCGCCGATGGACGTGTGCTTCTCCAACCTGCGCACGCTGTTCGGCCAGATCGCCGCGTATTCGTACGACCTCGGCGAGATGGCCGCCTATCACCGCGGCTACGAGGCGCTGATGGCGCACTGGCGCGCCGTGCTGGGCGATCGCCTGCTCGATGTCGACCATCCGGCGCTCGTCGCGGATCCGGAGGCGACGATGCGCGGCGTGCTCGCGCACCTCGGGCTCGACTGGGACCCGCGCGTGCTCGACCTCGCCGGCCGCGGTGGTGCCGTGTCGACGGCGAGCGCCGCGCAGATCCGCGGCGGCCTGCGCCATGACGCGCAGCCGGCGTGGTGGCCCTATCGCGACGCCTTGCGGCCGCTGGCCGACGCGCTGGACGTCAGCCGGTAGGCGGCGCGGCGTCGAGAAACCAGACCTCGACGACGCCGTTGGCCTTCATCGTCATGGCATTGCCACGACGGTCGAGCGACTTGCCGACCGGGAAGCGTGCCCAGCCTTCGCTGACGCAGTACTCCTCGCAGTTGTGGCGCTCGACGCCGTTGAAGCGCACGCCGATGCCGCGCTCGAGGGCGGCGGCATCGTGGTGCGGGCTGCGCGGGTCGACGGCGAGGCGGTCGGGAGGCGTGTCGGTGGTCGCGGTGGCGTCGGTCATGGGGCGAGTCGGTACGGAACGGGCCGACAGGATACCGCCCCGCGCACTCACCGCGGCGCGCGCGCCCCGTCGAGCGGCGCCAGCCGTCCGTCGCGCAGCGCGGCGTCGATCGTCCGGCGCGTGCTCGCGTTCGCCTGCGCCGACAGCCGCTCCATCTCGGCGCCGAGCACTTCCATGCGCCCGCCGAGGGCGTCCATCGGCTTCGCGGCGCGCTCCATTTCGGCGCCGAGCGCGGCCATCGGCGCGTGCGCGGCGTCGAGCGCGTCGCCGAGCCCGTCCATCTCCGCCGACAGGCTGTCGAGTTGCGCCTGCACCCGCGACTGCTCCGCCTCGAGGCTCCGCACGGCGGCTTCGGCGCGAGCGCGTTCCGCGTCGTCCTTCGCGTACGCGGCGGCATGCGCCAGGCGGGCCGATTTCGCCGCCAGTTCGACGTGGCGCGCGGCGGTCTCGGACAGCCGTTCGCCGAGCGCTTCCATCTTCGCCGCGTGCGGTTCCCCGGCGCCGGCGGCCGTCTCCATCCGCGCGCCGAGGGCTTCCATCACGGCGCCGTGCTGTTCCATTTCCGCGCCGAGCGCTTCCATCTGCGTGCCCACCGGTGCGGTGGGCGCCCACGCCGCGCGCACGTCGGCGACCACCTGCGGATCGCGCGTGACGTACTCGCGGCCGTCGCGACGCACCCAGAGGAAGTCGCCGTCGATACGCTTCCGCAGCTCGCGCAGATGGGCGCGGTCGTCGGAACGGCCGGACATCCACGTCAGCCCATCGTCATCGTCTCCGTCGAACAGGGCGAAGCTTTCGACGGCGTCGCCGGCGTCGCCGGCGACGCCGGCGGGGACGTCGGCCGGACGCGCCTGCGCGAGCGACAGGCACATCAGGCTGATGCCGATCACGGGAATCGCGGCCTTCCATTGCACGGTCGGGCGACGGGGTGAAACGAGGTGGCGGATGCGGTTCACGAGCGAGCCTCCATCGGCCGCGAGGGCCAGTTCGGGGAAGGGATCGGGGCGGGACTGCAGCGACGCGAGCGCATCGAGTGCGCGCGCCACGCGGTGCCGGTCGCCGAGCGACGCGGCGGCCACGTCGTCGGCGACCAGTTCGCGTTCGGCGCGGGCGCGACGTGACAGCCACCAGACGACGGGGTGGTAGAACAGCAGCGCTTCGACCGCGCCCTGCAGCAGGTTCACGAGGTAGTCGTGCCGGCGCACGTGCGCCAGCTCGTGCGCGAGCAGCGCTTCGAGCAGGTCCGGCGACAGGCGCGTCAGCAGGGCGGCCGGCACGAGCACCACCGGGCGCAGCGCGCGGAACACGACCGGCGTGTCCAGGCCCTCGACGATCCGCAGCGCGACGCGCCGCGGCAGCCGCATCCGCGCCGCCAGCGCGTCGAGGCGGGCCTGCCAGATCGCATCGGGCCGGCCCGCGCCGGCGCCGAAGCGGGCGAGCCACGCGAACCCGAATCCCAACCGGAGCGCGAGCAGCGCCGCGCCGGCCGCCCACGCGGCGACGATCGCCGGCAGCCACGGCTGCAGTCGCGCCCGCCAGGTGACGGCGTCGATGAACGCGGCCGTCTCGACCGGGCGTGCCGCGCCGGCCACCGGCATGGCGTCGACGGCCGGCAGCGGGAACGCCGGTGACCCCGGCAGGCCCGCCAGCAGCGTCGCGAGCGGCAGGACCACGCACGCGGCGAGCGCGACCAGGCAGACGGCGTAACGTGCCTGGGCCCGCGCGTCATGCAGCTGTGCGAGCAGCAGCGCGGCGACGGCGCCGACCAGTGCGCCCTGCCAGAGGAAATGCAGCAACGCCCAGCCGAGTGCGTGCACGACGGCATCGATCGAGTTCATGCGTCCTCTCCCTGCAGCAGGCGGCGGATCTCTTCGCGCTCGGCGTCGGTGACGTGGCCGTCGCGCAGCGCCGCGACCACCAGGTCCCGGCCCGAGCCGGAGAACGCGCGATGGATGAAGTCGCGCAGCAGATTGGTGCGCAGCGAATCCGGCCGCTGCGCCGGCGCGTAGACGTGCGGCCGGCGCGATTCGTCGCGGACCGCCAGCCCCTTGGCGTGCATCAGCTGCAGCTGCCGCAGCACGTTCGCGGCGCTGATGCCGGGCCGTTCGCGCACGAGCGCTTCATGCACCTGCCGCGCCGATCCGGGGCCGTCGCGCCAGAGCGTGCGCAGCAGGTCCAGTTCGGCGCGGGTCGGTTTCGGCGGGGCGGGTCGACGGGCCATGCGGGTCCTGCGCGGTGGGATCGGGGATGGGCGCAGTCTGCGCCGACCAGAACATCTTGTCTAGAACTTTTTGTCTATGACTGATGGCAGGGGTGGGGCATTGCGGAATGCACGACCTCCTCACGCACTGCTTCGCAGACTGCGTGCCGACGAATCGCCGGAGCCGAACGTGCCCGCTATAGCCAGCGCCCACGGCGGGCGCATCCTCGCGATCGACGACGATCCGGGGCTGCTGGAGAGTTTCAGCCTCTGCCTCGGGGAAGTCGGCTATCGCGTCGCGACCGCCACCTCCCTGCAGGCCGGCCTGAAGCTCGCCGCGGTGCAGCCGTTCCAGGTGTGCCTGCTCGACCGCGTGATCGGCTACGACTGCGGCGTCGATGCGCTGCCGCGACTGCGCGAAGTGGCCCCCGACATGCGCGTGATCATGGTCACCGCGCATTCGCGCGTCGACGATGCGGTGCAGGCGATCGCCGAAGGTGCCGCCGACTATCTGGTGAAGCCCTGCTCGCCGGAGCAGCTGCGCATCGCCGTCGCGCGGCAGATGGACACGCGCCGCCTGCTCGACCGGCTCGCGCGCCTCGAACAGGAAGCTCCGGCACGCGATCACCCGCCGAGCCGCAGCCCGAAGATGGCGCAGCTGCTGGACACCGCGCGGCAGGTCGCGCGCACCGACGCCAACGTGCTGCTGCTCGGCGAGAGCGGAACCGGCAAGGGCGTGCTGGCGGCGGCGATCCACGACTGGAGCCCGCGCGCCGGGGCGCCGTTCGCGACGGTCAACACGCCGTCGCTGTCGGCCGAGCTGCTGGAGAGCGAACTGTTCGGCCACGCCCGGGGCGCGTTCACCGGCGCGACCGCCAGCACGCAGGGCCGCGTCAGCAATGCCGACGGCGGCACGCTGTTCCTCGACGAGGTCGGCGATCTCCCGCTCGAGCTGCAGCCGAAGCTGCTGCGCTTCATCCAGGACCGCGAATACGAGCGCGTCGGCGACCCGACGACGCGACGCGCCGACGTGCGCCTGGTGTCGGCGACCAATCGCGACCTGGAGGCGATGGTGCGCGAAAACGCGTTCCGCCTCGACCTGCTGTACCGGCTGAACGTGATCACGCTGACGCTGCCGCCGCTGCGCGACCGGCGCGAGGACGTCGACGCCCTCGCCGAAGGCTTCCTGCGCCGTTACGCGAAGGCCTACCACCGCCCGGCGAGCCGGCTCGCCGACGCGGCGATGGCGCGCCTGCGCGCCTATGCGTGGCCGGGCAACGTGCGCGAACTGCAGAACGTGATCGAACGCGCGGTGATCCTGTCGGAAGGGGACGTGGTCGGCGACGAGCACCTGTCGCTGGGCGCCGCCGCCGGCGAGGACCCGGCACTGCCCGCGGTCGGCGCACCGGTCAGCCTGGAACTGCTGGAGCGCCGGCACATCGAGGCGGTGCTCGCCGGCAGCCACACCCTCGACGCCGCCGCGCGCACGCTCGGCATCGACAGCTCCACGCTCTATCGCAAGCGCAAGGCCTACGGCCTGTGAACCGCCGCCGCGAGGTCGACCCGGCCACCCTGCAGTCCGCCGGTGCGCCGCTGCGTGCCGCGAGCTCGCCGCGCCGCCCGCTCGATGCGCTGGCGTGGGTGTCGCTCGTGGCGTGGGTGCTCGCGACCGTGGCGATCGGGACCGCCGTCGGCGCGGCCTTCACCCCGGACGGCTGGTTCGCCGCGCTGGCGAAGCCGACGTGGTACCCGCCGTCGTGGGTGTTCGCGCCGGTATGGATGGTGCTTTACGCGCTGCTCGGGGTCGCCGGCTGGCTGGTGGCGCGCGAGCCCGTCGCCGAGCCGGCGGAAAAGCGCATCGCATGGACCGCCTTCGCGTTGCAGGCGGCGCTGAACCTGGCGTGGTCGCCGCTGTTCTTCGCGCTGCACTCTCCCGGCGCCGCGTTCGTGGCGATCTGCGGGCTGTGGGCGGCGCTGCTGTGGATGACGATGCGCTTCGGGCGGATCCGCCCGCTCGCGGGTTACCTGCTCGGGCCTTACATGCTATGGGTCAGTTACGCGCTGGTGCTCAACGGCACCGTCTGGCTGATGAATGAGTGACCCCCGCGACGGCCGCCCGGGCCGCGCTTCCGGGAAATGACGGGGACCGATGCCGCATCGACCATCCAGCTTCCGATACCGGGTCTACAACGGCCTGCTGCTGCTCGCGGTGGTCGTCCTGATGGGCACCTCGATCATGTCGCTGCGCGCGACCGACGAACTGCAGCGTTCGGTGGTGATGGCGAGCCATTCGCAGCGGATCATGGAGCAGATCAGCCACTTCTGGGGGCTGCTGGGCGACAGCGAATCGCACGGCCTGCGCTTCCTGATAACGGGGCAGGAGCAGTACCTGCTGGAGTACCGCCACACGAACGAGCGGCTCGGCCGCGCGCTCGACCAGCTCGCCGCGCTCACCGCCGACAATGCCGCGCAGCTCGGGCGCGTGCGGCGGATGCAGCGCGTCTTCACCGAGCGCGCGCAGTACGCCAGCACCACGCAGCAGCTGAAACTGCAGTCCAACCATGGCGACGTCGTCGCCGCGCGCGCGATCGGCGAACGGCTGCGCAGCGGCGAGGGACGGCGCTTTCTCGGCGAACTGGGCGCGCTGCGCGACGAGCTGCTTTCGGCCGAGGCGACGCTGCTCGCGCTGCGCAGCGAGCAGCGCAACCAGATGATCCGCCAGAACTGGGCGACCGTGCTGGTGGCCAACGGTCTGGCGCTGGTCGCCGGACTGGTCGGCTACTCGGCGACGCGTCGCCTGCAGCGCCGGGCGCAGGAGGCGTTCCGCGCCGAGCTGCAGGCCGAGCAGGCGCGGCGTTCGAGTCACGACAAGTCGGTGTTCCTCGCGAGCATGAGCCACGAGATCCGCACGCCGATGAACGCGATCTTCGGTTTCACCAACCTGCTCGCCGAATCGGTGAAGGAGCCGACGCAGGCCGAATACGTCGCCTCGATCCGCAAGAGCGGGCAGGCGCTGCTGTCGTTGATCAACGACGTGCTCGACCTGTCGAAGATGGAAGCCGGCAAGCTGGAACTGCGCGAGGAGCCGACCGACCTGCGCGAGATCGTCGACCAGATCCTGACGATGTTCCGCCATTCCGCGACCGCGAAGGGCATCGACCTGCGCGCCGAATACGACGGCCTCGTGCACCGGCCGATGATGGTCGACCCGGTGCGGCTGCGGCAGATCCTGATCAACCTCGTCAGCAACGCGGTGAAGTACACCGACAGCGGCGGCATCGTCGTCCGGATCGGCTGTCGCCCGTCCGCGACCGAAGGCCACTGCGACCTGCGCGCGGAGGTCGCCGACAGCGGCACCGGCATCGCCGCGCACCAGCTCGGCATGATCTTCGAGCCGTTCGAGCAGGGCGACAGCCCCGACGGCAAGTCGCGCGAAGGCACGGGACTGGGCCTGAGCATCGCCCGCCGGCTGGCCGCGCTGATGGGTGGCCGGCTGCGCGCCGAGAGCGCGCTCGGCGAAGGCTCGTGCTTCATCCTCGAGGTGCCCGACCGCGCGCTCGGCGACGACCCGGTGACGCAGCAGCCCGTGACCGGCCCGACGGTCGATTTCGACCGGTTGCCGCCGCTGGAGGTGCTGGTCGTCGACGACGTGGCATGGAACCGCGAGCTGATCGCCGCCTACCTGCGCGACTCGCACCACCACGTGCGCGAGGCCGGCGACGGCCAGGCCGCGGTCGAGTCGGTGCGCGCCGCGCGCCCGGACGTCGTGCTGATGGACCTGCGCATGCCGCGGCTGTCGGGCGAACAGGCGCTGCTGCGCATCAAGTCCGACCCCGACAGCGCCGAGGTGCCGGTGATCGCCGTGACCGCGTCGAGCATGAGCGCCGACGAGAGCTGGCTGCGCGCGCGCTTCGACGGCTACGTGCGCAAGCCGTTCTCGAAAGCCGACCTGTTCGAGGCGCTGTCCTCGCATTTCACCGTGCAGCCGGTGCCCGAAGCCGGCGCCGGCGAAGCGCCCGCCCCGGAACCGCTGTCGCTGGTGCCGGGCCGTACCGACGCCGCGGTGCTGGAGGACCTGCAGCACCTCTACGACGGCGAGGTGCCGGCGCTGCGCGCGAACCTGCGCATGCGCGAAGCCGCGCTGCTGTCGGAGACACTGGCGCGGCATGCCGAGGCGCTGGACTGGCCGCGGCTCGCCGACCATGCGGCGGCGCTGGCCCGCGCCGTCGACGCGTTCGATGTTCCCGAAGTGAAACGCTTGCTGGATGATTGCCCGATGCCGGAGGTGGCGAGAAATGACTGAACCGACCCATGCGCTGGTGATGGTCGTCGACGACCAGGAAGCGAACGTCCGCACCGTCGGTGCCCTGCTGACCCGCGCGGGGTTCGACGTCGCCCCGTGCTTCAGCGGCATCGAGGCGATCGACCGCGTCGCGGTCGGCGCGCCGGACCTGATCCTGCTCGACATGCGGATGCCGGTGATGGACGGCTTCCAGGTGCTCGAGAAACTGCGCGCCGAGGAAGCCACCCGCGACATCCCGGTGATCTTCCTCACCGCCGACCACGAGCGCGAATCGCTGGTGCGCGCGTTCGGCGCCGGCGCCGTGGACTACGTGACCAAGCCGTTCGTGCCGGAGGAACTGCTGGCGCGCGTGCGTACCCACGCCGAGCTCAAGCTGGCGCGCGACCGCATCTCGCGGCTCGCGGAGGAGCGCAGGGAGAGCCTGGAGGTGATCGCGCACGATCTGCGCAACCATTTCACGAACGTGCTGTTCGCCTGCGACCTGATGGGCAACGAGGGCGTCGCGCCGACGCAGCGCGCGCGTCTCGGCGAGAACATCCGCAGTTCGGCGAGCGCCGGCATGATGTTCCTGCAGGCCGTGCTCGACCAGGCGGCCGACGAGGCGCGCGGCCAGGCGCTGGAACCGCTGCCGGCCGCTCAGCTCGTGCAGGAGGCCGTGGACGCGTTCACCGACCGCGCCGAAGCCAAGTCGATGCGCTTCGACCTGCGGCTCGACCGCAACCTGCTCATCAAGGGGCAGCGTGCGGCGGTCGCGCACGTGCTGCAGAACCTGCTGTCCAACGCGATCAAGTACGCCCCGCGCGAAAGCCTGATCACCGTCGCCGCGCTGCGACACGAAGGCGGCGGGCGCCTGCAGGTGATGGACCAGGGCCCCGGGGTCGCCGCCGACGAGCAGACGATGCTGTTCCGCCGCTTCGCCCCGCTGTCGAGCCAGCCCACCGGCGGCGAAACCTCCACCGGCCTCGGCCTGTCGCTGGCGAAGCAGAAGGCGCGCGCGATGGGCGGCGACCTCTGGTACGACGCGCGGCCGGGTGGAGGCGCGTGTTTCACGCTCGAGCTGCCGCGGGTGGAGTGACGGCCAAAAGAAAGGCGCGCCGAAGCGCGCCTTCCCGTACCGCGGAACGCCGGTCTCAGGTCCGGGTTTCCTCCGCGGCTTCCTCGACTTCCTCGCCGACTTCCTGGACGTCCTTGCCGACACCTTCGACGGTGTGGCAGGCGGAAATCGTGCCGATCGCGCCGAGCAGGGTGGCGACGGAAAGAATGCGGACGAACTTGCTCATGACTGGACTCCTTGTTGGCGGTGGCCGTCAGACGGCCTTGCGACGGGTGAACAGCGAAATGACGAACAGCACCAGGAACACGAAGAACAGGATCTTGGCGATGCCTGCGGCAGCGCCGGCGATGCCGCCGAAGCCCAGGACCGCGGCGATCAGCGCGACGACCAGGAAGATGATCGTGTAACGGAGCATGTTGGATTCCTCATCAATGGATGGTGATTGCGTGCCGCTCGAGGGGAGGATTCCAAGTTCCGTGCCACCCCCCGGAAACCCGCCCCGGCGCGCGCGGCGCGGCGCCCGTCACGCCGCCGTCGTGCTTTCTGCACACCGCCGACACGGGGGATTCGTGCACGCTGCAACGGAGCCCGCCGCAAAGTCCGCGACCAGGCTGGTCGTCGTGCTCCCGTAGCGCTGGCACGGACCTTGCGATGTCACTCACGACGTCGTCCCGCCATGGGCGCGGCGCTTTCCCCCTATCGAATGGAGCCTCCACATGAAGACCCTGACGCTGACCACCCTCGCCGCCGCGCTCGCGTTCTCGCTCGCGGCGTGCAAGCCCGCCGAGAGTCCGGAGCAGGTCGCCGAGGACGTGCGCGAAGAAGCCGAGCAGGCCGCCGACGAGATCGCGGATCAGGAAGGCGAGCTCGCCGATGCGATCGACGATGCGAACGACGAGATGGGCGACGAGATGAACGACGCCGACCTCGGCGGCACCGACGGCATCGACGGCATCAACGAAGAGCGCGAGGACGCGATCGAGAACATCGCGCAGGAGCGTTACGACGTCGCGGTCGCGAAGGCCGACGGCATCAAGCAGATGGAGCAGGAGCGTTGCGACGGCCTCGAGCTCGGCGAGCGTGGCGCGTGCAACGACGCCGCCGACGCGGCTTACGAGGCGGCCAAGGACGCCGCGCAGGCCGAACTCGACGCCGCGCAGGCGCAGGCCGAGTCGATCGGCGACGACGGCCCGGCCCAGTAAGCCGCGCCGGAAGGCACCGGTAACTTCTGTTCGACATAGACCGCGCCGGCACCCGCCGGCGCGGTTTTTTCGTGTCCGCCATGCCGCATGCGACCCGGCCGCGTGCTCCTGCCGGGCGCTGTCGGCGGCCCGCGACACCCCTGCACGGCGATTCCGGACGGCCATGGGCCGGAAAAAGCGGAAAAAAGCCGCTCCGGTGCTTGGCGCGGCCGCGCGCATGGCCTACATTCACTTCGCCGGGGGGTTTACCCAGGCACCCCAATCACCCACGCGAAACACGGGAAACATAAAGAATGGCTACCAAGAAAGCTGCGAAGAAGAAGGCTGCCCCGAAGGCCGCGGCCAAGCCGGCCGCGACCAAGCCGATCAAGGAAGCGCTGAGCAAGTCCGGTCTCGTCGCGCACATCGCCGAGAATTCCGGCGTCGCCACGCGCGACGTCCGCGCCGTGCTCGCGTCGCTGGAGAGCGCGGTGCACGCGTCGGTCAGCAAGAAGGGCGCCGGCTCGTTCACGCTGCCGGGCGTGCTGAAGATCACGTCGGTCAACGTGCCGGCCAAGCCGAAGCGCAAGGGCATCAACCCGTTCACGAAGGAAGAGCAGTGGTTCGCGGCGAAGCCGGCGACCGTCAAGGTCAAGGTGCGCCCGCTGAAGAAGCTCAAGGACGCCGCGGCCTGATCCGCGATCGCGGCGCCTGGCGCGCCGTGGTGTTGAAGAACGGGACGCCTGCGGGCGTCCCGTTTTTCATTGGAGCGGGAACAGCGTGCAGGCGGGCGTGGCGCTGGAGTTCGTGGAAGTTCGGGGCCGGCTGGTTCCCGGCTCCAGGGTCGCTTCGCGCCTCTCGTCAGCGGGCGCTTTGATACACCAGCAGTGGCTCGCCGCCGACCTCGCGCACACCGAGCCGCTGCATTCCGATCGCGTCCAGCAGCCGGCACGACGCCTCGTTGCCGGGGCTGACGATCGCCAGCACGCGCGTCATGCCGAGCACGTCGCGCGCATGGGCCAGCACGGCGGACGCCGCTTCGCGCGCCAGGCCGCGGCCGCGGAAGCGCGGCAGCCACGCGTAGCCGAGATCGGGCGCGTCGAGCGTGTCGCGCTTGAGCAGCCCGCACATCCCGGCGGGCTCGCCGGTGTCGCGCCATTCGGCGAGCCACAGGCCATGGCCGTGGCGGGCGTAGCTCGCCTGCGGGCTGTCGGCGATGTACGTCTTCGCGGTGTCGAGGTCGCGCACGCCCCGGTCGCCGATGTGGCGCAGGAAGTCGGGGTCGGTGAGCAGCTCGAGCACGAACGGGGCGTCGGCGGCGACGAGTTCGCGCAGGCGCAGGCGCGGGGTTTCCAGCACCAGCCGCGCCATGTTCAGCCCACGGGTTCGGCGGCCCGGGCGACGCGGTCGCGGCCGTCGCGCTTCGCACGGTACATCGCCTCGTCGGCGCGCTGCAGCAGCGTGTGGAATTCGTAGCCGGCGTCGGTGGCGGTCGCCACCCCGAAACTGGCGGAGACGTGGAAGTCGCGGCCGGTATCCGCCGTTTCGATCGTACGTATGCGCTTCAGGCACACATGCGCCATCTCGGTCGCCGCGGCTTCGCCGGCGCCGACCAGCAGGAACGCGAACTCTTCGCCGCCGAGCCGTCCGAACAGATCGCCCCGGCGACAGGCCGCGCGGCATACCGCCGCGACCTGCACGAGCACCCAGTCGCCGACCGCGTGGCCGTACTGGTCGTTGATCGCCTTGAACCGGTCGAGGTCGAACATCACCAGCGACACATCGTCACCGTTGCGACGGCACAATTCGAGGGCCTCGGCGGCCCGCCTTCCGAAGTCGTGGCGGTTGCTCACGCCGGTCAGCGCATCCGTCTCGGCGAGGCGGCGGAAAGCGACCTGGGTGCGCTTCGTGCGATAGGCCCAGAAGCCGATGCTCGCGAGCAGCACCACCAGCAGCGCCACCAGCAGCTGGATGTTGCGAGCCCGCTGCGACGCGACCCGCTGCTCGAGCTGCAGCACCCGGTTCTCGCTGTCGAGCTGCTCGATCGTCTTCGTCTTCTGCAGGGTTTCGTGCCGCGCAAGCTGGAAGGCCAGCTCCCGCGCCTTGACGGTGTTGAGGTAGGCGCGGTCGGCCTCGGCGTAGAGCCGGTACTGGTCGAGCGCGGCGGCGGTGTCGCCCCGTGCCATCGCGTTCTCGTAGAGCACGCGGTGCGCCAGCACCAGAGGCATCGAATAGGCGATGCCGGCGCTGTTGGCGATCGCGCGCAGGGCGTGGCGATCGGCCGCCGCCCGGTCCCCCCGCGCCAGCAGCAGCTGCGCGAGCAGCGAATGGACCTCGCCGAGCAGGCGCGGATATCGCGTCGCCTCGATCTCCGGCAGGTGCGACTCGAGCAGGGCGATGGCGCCGGACACGTCGTCCTGCGCGGCGAGGTGATGGGCCAGCTGCAGGCGACCGAAATTCGCGAGCATCTTCTCGCCGCTGCCGAGGCAATCGTCGATGACGCGGCTGATCTGCGCCGCATCCTCCGGGAGCTGGCCGAGGAAATTCAGCGATTCCAGCCGCAGCGTGCCGGCGAAACAGCGCGTGCGCCCGGTCGTGCCGTCGGCCAGGATCAGCTCGGCGTAGTGCCGGGCGAGATCGTGCTGGCCGACCTGGTTGTACATCACGCCGGCGGCCGACCAGCCGTGGTGACGCACCTCGGGGTCGCGGACGCGTCCGAGCAGCGCCAGCGTCCGGTCGAGGAACACGAGGCCCTCGGTGAACTCGCGCGTGCCAGCGCGGCTGTTGACCACCAGCGCGCCGGCGCGGACCTTCAGGTCGACGTCGTCGGTGTCTTCGAACAGCGAGGAAGCCGCTTCGATCGCGAGGTCGAAGCGGCCGGAATAACCGAGCTGGTACGCCTTGAGGTAGCGCAGGCGCAGGCGTTCCTGCGGCGTCGCCTCGTCCCGGCGCGCATCGAGCTCGTCGAGCAGTCGCGAGAAGGCCGAAGGGTCCGCGCTGCGGACCGCCTCGGCCTGCCTGAGCAGCGCGACGAACGATTCCGGATGCGGCGTCGCGTGCGCGGCCATGGCGAGCAGGGCCGCGCACGCGATCACACGGAGCAGGGCGGACTTCACCGGGGCCTCAATGCCGCGCGGTGTCCTCCGGCTCTTCCCGCGCGGGTTCGTCTTCGGCCGGTTCGTCGCCTTCCTGCTTCTGGTCGTCGTCGGCGGGGAACAGCATGCAGACCATCTTCGGCCGGCCGCCGAGCAG
>CAMPHE010000015.1 GCA_946885815.1 uncultured Arenimonas sp. | reverse complement strand
TCCTCCCCCTGCGCCTCGTCGGCAGCCTGCAGACGGCGGTGTACGTGTCGGGCAGCGACAACGTCGTCCGCGGCAACTTCATCACCGACACCGGCGGGCTGAGCTGGGGCGCCGACGGTCAGGCGATCCACGCGGCGGCCGACATCATCGACAACCGCATCGACGGCGTGACCGGTGCAGGCGACGGCCGCGCGGCGATCGGCATCGTCGCGACCGGCGTCGGCGCGGTCGTGCGCGGCAACACGGTGCGTGGGCTCGTGCCGGGCGCCGGCGGCAACGGCATCGGCCTGATCGCCACCCCCGCCGGCATCCGCATCGAGGACAACCACCTGATCGGCACCGCGGGTTCGGGCAACGGCCTCGTCGGGCCGGGCGGCGACACCTTCTGCCTGCACAACAGCGTGCGTGGCTTCACCGTTCCGGCGGTGGGCTGCGGCACGTCCACCGGCAACGCGTTCTGAGGACCGATCGATGATCTCCACCCGATTCTTCGCTTCCGCGGCGCTGTTCGCGGCTTTATTTCCCGTCGGCGCCGCGCGCGCCGAGACCATGCAGACCTGCACCGGGTTCATCGACGCGGTGCCGGCGGTGATCACCACGCAGGGCGTGTGGTGCCTGCGCCGCGACCTGTCGTCGAACCAGACCAGCGGGCGCGTCATCGACATCCGCGCCAACAACGTCACGATCGACTGCAACGGATTCAAGCTCGGCGGTCTGGCGGCCGGCGCGTACCGCTACGCCACCGGCATCGGCAGCGAGAATGCGAGCGGCGCGACGGTGCGCAACTGCACGGTCCGTGGCTACCAGACGGGCATCGGCATCACCGGCGCCGGCACCGTGATCGAGGACAACCTGGTCGACCAGAGTGGCGCATGGGGCGTCTACGCGTGGGGCGACGGCGTGCTGGTGCGGCGCAACCGCATCTTCGCCACCGGCGGCACGGTGAACTTCGCGCGCGGCATCGTCGCGACCGGTGACGTGGTCGACAACATCGTGTCCGGCGTCAGCGCGACGGGGAAGGCCGACGCCGACGCGACCGGCATCTTCATCAACAACGTGCAGGCGAGGGTGCTGCGCAACCGCGTGTCGGGGATCGTGTCGCCCGATCCGGCGAAATCGTTCGGCATCAACGTCTACTGGGGCCATTCGCGCATCGAAGGCAACCATGTCTACAACGCGGTGCCGGGTGGCGTCGGCATCTCCGGCGTGTGGACCAACCCGTGCCTGCACAACACGGTCGGCGGCTACGCGACCCCGGTGCGCGGCTGCCTCGACATGGCGACGCAGGGGTCGTGAAGCGGCGGGCGCGGCTCAGCGCAGGATGTCGAGACCGAGCGGCTTCGCGCGCGCCAGGTCGAGGCCTTCGCGAAGGCTGCGCCCGATCCGTTCCGCGTGCTCGACCATCACCGCGGCCGCGTCGGCGTCGAGCAGCTCGGCCGCGGTGAGCCGCCACAGCGCGAGCCACCGTTCGAAGTGCGCGGCGTCGATTCCGGCGACGCCGCGGTGCACGGCCATCGGATTGCCGCGGTACGACCGCGCGCCGAGCGCCACCGAGGCCCAGAAAGCGACGATCTTCGCTTCGTGGGCCGGCCAGTCGTGCACCGCACGCGCGAACACCGGCCCGATCTCGTCGTCGGCGCGGACGCGCGCGTAGAAACGCGTCACCAGGCGGGCGATGCCCGGCTCGTCCAGCGAGGGCGGCGGCGCCGGTCGCGAAGGCGCGACGGGACGAAGGGACGGCGATTCGTTCATCTCGCCGCGCATTCTAGGGGCTCGGCGCTGAACCCGCGGCTGTCCGAGCCGCCGCGGCCGCGACGTTGTCGGATCGAACCCCTCGGCACGAGGCTCCGCATGAACGCCAGGCAGGTCACGACCTCCGCGCCGTTCCCGTCCACCGGCGCCGCCGGACCGGATGCGCGCGGACGCCGCGTCGCCGGCATCGCGCTGATCGTCCTGCTGGTCGCGCTGGCGGTGCTGCGCTCGCAGGCCGGCACCCGGCTCGACGGCTGGACCGTCGACGAGCCGTGGCATGTGGTCGCCGGCGAGTCGTACCAGCGCACCGGCGATTTCCGCCTGAACCCGGAACATCCGCCGCTGGTGAAGCTCGCCGTCGCCGTGGCGGTGCCGGACGATTTCGCGTTGCGGCCGCCCGCGGTGCTGACCGAGAAATCGCAGGAACGCGAACTCGTCGAGGAGACGATGTTCTTCGACAACCGCGAGCGCGGCGACGCCACGCAGGCCGCCGCGCGACGCGGCATGTGGGCCTTCCACGCCCTGCTGCTGCTCGCGCTCGGCGCGGGTCTGTGGCGCGCGTCCGGCCTGCCGTGGGCTGCCGGCACGCTGGCGTTCCTCGCGCTGGAGCCGAGCATCGGCGCGCACCTGCCGGTGGTGATGACGGACCTGCCACTGGCGCTGACGTTCGGCGTGTCGGCGGTCGCGGCCGGCGTGCTGTGCGCGACGTGGCGCTGGCCGGCGATGCTCGCGACCGGTTTCGCCTTCGGTCTGATGCTCGGCGCGAAGCACTCGGCGCTCGCGGGTGCCGGCGGACTCGCGCTGGTGCTCGCCGCCGGCGCACTGGCCGGCGTGCGCCGCGGTGGCGCGCGCGAACTCGGTCGTCGCGCGCTGCTGCTCGTGCTCGCGGCGGCGCTGTCCATCGTGGTGCTGTGGTCGCAGTACGGGTTCCGCTTCCACGCCGGCCCCGACGGCCGCGACGCGTTCAACCGCACGATGAGCGACAAGATCGCCGACCTGAACCTGCCGGCGTGGCGCGCCGGCATCGCGTTCGCGGACGAACATCGGCTGCTGCCGCGTGCGTACCTGTGGGGGCTGGCCGACACCGTGCGCGCCGGCGTCGAGGGCCGCGGCCAGGCGGCGCACTGGGTCTGGGGGGTACTGCACAAGGGCGAGGCGCCCTGGTACACGTGGCCGAGCGTCGTCGTGGTGAAGATGCCACTGGCGCTGCTCGCGCTGGCGCTGCTCGGGCTCGTTCTCGGGCCGCTCGCGGCGGTGACGCCCGCGGCCCGCTGGACGCTGGCCGCGGTCGGGGTCGGCGCCGCCGCGCATCTGCTCGCGCTGATGGGCTCGCAGGGGACCTATGGCGGCGTGCGCCACGCGCTGCCGATCGTCGTCGCACTGGCGGTCTTCGCGGGAGGCGCCATCGCGTTCGCGTGGCGGCGACGGTCACGGATCACGGGCGCGGCGGTGGCGGCGCTGCTGGTCGCGACCGGCGCGACGACGTTCGCCGAACCGCGGCTGTGGGAGTACCACAACGAACTGGTCGGCGGCACCCGCGACGCGCACTGGTACTTCCGCAACGAGGGGCTGGATCTCGGCCAGCGCTTCCGCGAGATGCGCGCGTTCCACGACGAATTCATCGTGCCGGGCGGCGAACCGATGTTCGCGAACTACTGGTTCGGCGAGAAGCAGGCGATCGCGCAGAAGATGGCGTATCGCCGGCGGATCCTCGGGATGGAGGACACCAACGCCGCCGGCGTCTACGAGGGCTGGTTCTTCGACAACGCATACGCCGAGATTCCGCAGCCGGACTGGAACTGGGACCCGGAAACGGCGTTTCGCGAAACCCGCGTGGTGGCGCGCCTGGGCCATGTCGTCGTGCGGCACGGCCGGATGGTGGATCCGCAGGGCCGTGCCGACAGCATGTACGGTGCGGTCATCGAGTACCGCTATCGCAAGGACGGCGACGACGACCGCCTCGTCGCGGCGCGGCTGCAGGAGGTGGTGGACGTGTTCCCGATGCATGCGGGTGCCGGCATCGAACTCGGCAACGCGTGGCTGCGCCTCGGCGACACCGCGAAGGCGCGCGCGGCCTACGCGGGTCTGCTGGAACAGCAGCAGGTGCCGCTGGAAGCGCTGATCCGCGGCCAGGTGGAACGCCAGGTGGCGCTGATCGACGCCGGCACGCCGGCCTCGGCCATCGCCGGGCTGCGCAACCCGTGGATGGAATGAGCACCGGTCGCGACGCTTACGGGTGACCGGGCCTGAAGGCCCTCCCGCCGAAGCGCGCGCGGACACGGTCGATCGCGTCCTCCATCGCGGCGAACGCCGCCGGGATCACGACCAGGCTCAGCACCGTCGAGGTCGCGAGGCCGCCGATCACGGCCACGGCCATCGGCTGCCGGAACGCGGCGTCGGCGCCGAAGCCGAGCGCGATCGGCAGCATGCCGGCGGTCATCGCGATCGACGTCATGATCACCGGCCGTGCGCGCTTGCGGCAGGCGTCGACGAGCGCGTCGTGCATCGACAGCCCGTTCTCGTCCTCGGCGATCACCGCGTAGTCGACCAGCAGGATCGAGTTCTTCGTGGCGATGCCGATCAGCATCAGCAGGCCGATCAGCGCCGGCAGCGACAGCAGCGTGCCGGTGAGGAACATCAGTCCGAACGCGCCGCCGGCCGACAGCGGCACCGCCATCAGGATGATCAGCGGATGGCTCGCGTGGTTGAACAGCAGCAGCAGCACCGCGTAGACGCAGAACAGGCCGGCCGCCATCGCGATCGCGAAACCGGTGAACAGTTCGACGAAGATCTCGGCGTCGCCGAACGGCTGCGTGCGCACGCCGGGCGGCAGGTTCATCAGCGTCGGCAGCGCGTCGACTTCCTTCATCACGTCGCCGAGCGGGCGGCCGCCGAGTTCGGCGGTGAACGTGACCTGGCGCGCGCGCCCGAGCCGGCTGATCACCGCCGGCCCGCTGCCGCGCGAGATGTCGGCCACCGCCGACAGCGGTACCGTGCCGCCGTTCGCGCTCGGCACCCGCATCAGCGCCAGCATGTCCTCGTCGGCGAGCGTTTCCTCCGCCATGCGCACGCGGATCGGGATCTGGCGGTCCGCGAGATTGAGCTTCGCCAGCCGTTGCCGATAATCGCCGCTGGTGGCGATGCGCGCGGCCTCGGCGATGTCGAACGTCGACACGCCGAGGTCGGCGGCGCGGCGTGCGTCGGGCGTGATCACGATCTCGGGGCGCAGCAGCGCCGCGGTGGAGCTGATCGTGCCGAGGCCCCGGATCGTGCGCAGGTCGCGGTCGAGCGACTGCGCGGCGGCGTAGAGCGCGTCCGGGTCGTCCCCGGCGAGCACGATCTGCATCTGGTCGCCCGGCTCGCTGCTGATGAAGCGCTGGCGCACGCCCGGAATCGCGGTGAGCCGCTCGCGGACGACGTGCTCCAGGTCGTCCTGCGAGCGGTCGCGTTCGCCGGCCGGGCCCCAGTCGAGCACCATCACCGCCTTGCGCGTGTCGGGGATGCCGCTGACGTTCGGGTCGCCGAAATCGACCACGCCGCCGACCGTCGCGTAGACCTGCCGCAGCTCGGGCACGTCCGCCAGCAGGGTGCGCGCGCGTTCGGCGACCGCGACGGTCTGCTCCAGCCGTGCGCCGGGCGGCAGTTCCAGGCTCAGGTTGCTGCGGCCGAGGTCGGAGCCGGGGATGAACGTGGCCGGGATGATCGACGCGATGCCGAGCGAGCCGATGAACATCGCCAGCGCGCCGAACAGCGTCAGCGCGCGATGCCGCAGCGCCCACTCGACCACGCGCAGGTACCAGCGCATGACCCGCCCTTCGCGTTCGACATGCGGCTTGGCCTTCAGCTGGTACGCCGCCATCATCGGCGTCAGCAGCCGCGCGACCAGCAGCGAGAACAGCACCGCGGTCGCCGCGGTCCAGCCGAATTCGAGGAAGAACTTGCCGGCGACGCCGGGCATGAACGCGACCGGCACGAACACCGCCGCCAGCGTCGCCGACGTCGCGATCACCGCCAGGCCGATCTCGTCGGCCGCGTCGATCGCCGCCTGCTTCGGCGGCTTGCCCATCGCCAGGTGCCGGTCGATGTTCTCGACCTCGACGATCGCGTCGTCGACGAGGATGCCGACCACGACCGCCAGCGCCAGCAGCGTCACCATGTTCAGGCTGAAGTCGAACAGCCACATCACGCCGAAGGTCGGGATGATCGACAGCGGCAGCGCCACCGCCGAAATCCACGTCGCGCGCCAGTCGCGCAGGAAGAACCACACCACCAGCACGGCCAGCAGCGCGCCCTCGTAGAGCATCGTCATCGACGACTCGTACGAGGCGTGCACCTCCTCGACCGTCGAGAACACCGGCGTGATGCGCACGCCGGGATGCGCCGCCTCGAGCGCGCGCACGGCCTGCTCCACGCCGCGGCCGACCTCGATCTCGCTGCTGCCGCGCGTGCGGCTGATCGAGAACGCGACCACCGGCTCGCCGTCGAGCAGCGCCACCTGGCGCCGCTCCTCGTGTCCGTCGTGCACGTCGGCGAGCGTGGACAGCGCCACCTGGCGCCCGTCCGGCAGCCGGATCGGGAAATCGCGCAGGTCCTGCGCGCTGGCCACCGTGCCGACCGCGCGGATCGCCTGTTCGCGGCTGCCGAGCGTCGCGCGTCCGCCGGACCGCTCCACCTGGCTCGCGGCCAGCTGCTGCGACACCTGGCCCGCGGTGATGCCCCACGCCTGCAGCACGCCCGGCCGCAGGTCGACCTGCACTTCGCGGTCGATGCCGCCGGAACGCGCCACCTGGCCGACGCCGGGCACGCCGAACATCGCGCGCGCCACGTCGTTGTCGACGAACCAGCTCAGTTCGTCCTCCGCCATGCCCTCGGCCGCGACCGCGTACGTCACGAGCGTGCCGCCGACGACCTCGATCTTGGCGACGATCGGCTCCTCGATGTCGGGCGGCAGGTCGGTGCGCACGCGCGTGGTGGCGTCGCGCACGAGGTCGAGCGCCTCGTTCACGTCGCGACCGATCGGGAATTCGATGAACGTCGTCGAGCTGCCCTCCACGACCGTCGACACGAGGTTCTTGATGCCGGGGATCGTCGCCAGCGAGTCTTCCAGCTTGCGCGTCACCTCGGTCTCGAGCTGCGCGGGCGTCGCGCCCGGCATCACCACCGTGACCGTGATGCCCGGGAACGCGATGTCGGGGAACCGCGACACCGCCAGCTGCTGGAAGCCCACCAGGCCGACGATGCCGAGCAGCACGAACGCGAGGATCGCCGGCAGCGGCCGATGGATGGACCAGGTGCTGAAATTGATCGCCATGCGTCAGCCCGCGGCCGGCACGACGCGGACGCGATCGCCCTCGGCGAGGAAGGCGGCGCCGTTCACCACGACGCGGTCGGCGGGCCCGATGCCGCTGCGGATCTCGACCACGCCGTCCTGCCGCGCGCCGGTCTCGACCCGCCGCTGCGCGACGACATCGCCTTCGCCGACGACGAATACATGGCGGTAGCCGTCGCGTTCGACCAGCGCCTGGTCGGGCACGGTCAGCGCCGGGGCCGCGTCGAGCAGCACGTCGCCGGCGGCGAACATGCCCGCGCGCAGCGAGCCGGCGTCCGGCAGATCGGCATAGACGGTGCCGGTGCGGCTGGTCGCGTCGAGCGCGGGCGACACCGCGCGCACGGTGCCGGCGACGACGCCGCCATCGGCACCGCGCACTTCGACGGGCAGGCCGGGCGTCACCCGGATCAGTTCCGCTTCGGGCAGTTCGGCGCGCCATTCGAGCCGGCCATCGCGGATCATCCGCAGCAGTTCGGCGCCGGCGGTGACGACCTGCCCGGGCTGCGCGAGCCGCGCCGAGATCACGCCGTCGTCCGGCGCGCGCAGCGTGGCGAAGCCGATGCGCAACCGCGCGTTCTCGACCTGGGCGAGCGCGGTCTGCCGCTGGGCGCGCGCGGTCGCCTCGCCGGCGATCAGCTGGTCGGCCTCGCTCGCGGCGATGAGCTGCTCGCGCTTGAGCCGTTCGCCGCGACGCGCGTTCGCCGATGCGACCGCGAGGTTGGCGTCGGCCTGCGCGAGCGCCGCTTCGGCCTGCCGCAGTTCCATGCCGAGGCTGCGCGTGTCGAGCACGAGCAGCGCCTGGCCGGCCCTCACGGTGTCGCCCACCTCCACGTCGATGCGTGCGATCCGCTGGCCACCCAGTTCGACCCCGAGCACCATCTCTTCCCACGCGGCGATGGACCCCGATGCGCTGATCCGTCGCGGCAGCGTGCGCTGCACCGGCGTCGCGACGCTGACGCTCAGGCTCGGCGCGGCAGCGGTGGCGACCGGCACCTCCTCGTCGGAACAGGCGGCGAGCAGCACGGCGACGAACAGCACGGAAACGACGGCGGGCAGGCGTGGATGCATGCGGGGAGGCCGTGAAGGAAAGCGGCGATTGTCGCAGATGGCCGCGTCGCCACCGCGTCGTGCCGTCGCGTCCGTTCGGATACGCTTAAGGCGTTTCCACTGGGTCCGCCCTGGAGCCGCCTGCCGTGATCGAAACCCCCGAATCCCCCGACGCCGCCAAGGCCGAACCCGACCTGCCGACGCGCGCGAAGCGCTTGTCTTCGCTCGACACCGCGGCGGCGGTGTCGCGGCTGCGCGGCGTGCCGGTCGCCGAGGCCGCGCAGCTGCTGGCGTGCATGCCGCCGGCGCGCGCGAACGACCTGCTGTCGGCGATGCCGGCGGAGCGGCGCGCGGCCGTGATGGCGGCAGCGCCGCCGGGCACCGACTGGGCCGACGGCCAGCGCTACGAGGAAGGCACGGTCGGCCGGCTGCTCGAGGACCCGCCCGCCACGTTCATCGGCGGCACGCGCGTCTCGGTCGCGATCGAGGCGCTGCGCGAAACGGTGAAGCACCGGCTCGTGACGTATCTGTGGGTCGTGGACGCGAACCAGCGCCTGCTCGGCGTCGTCGCGTTCCGCGACCTGCTGTACGCCGACCGCGAGGTGACGCTCGACGACATCATGATCCGCTCGCCGTTCGCGCTGCGCCCGGCGATGGACCTGGTCGACGCGATGCGCGAGGTGGTCACGCGGCACTACCCGGTGTACCCGGTGGTCGAGGACGACGGCCGGCTCGTGGGCCAGGTGCGCGGACAGGTGCTGTTCGAGCAGCAGGCGTTCGAGATCTCGGCGCAGGCCGGCGCGATGGTCGGCGTCGAGAAGGAGGAGCGGCTGGCGACGTCGCTGTGGCGCGCGTTCCGTTTCCGCAACCCGTGGCTGCTGGTGAACCTGCTGACGGTGTTCGTCGCGGCGGCGGTGGTCGGCTATTTCGAGGACACGATCGCCAGGGTCGTGGTGCTGGCGACGTTCCTGCCGGTGCTCGGCGGCCAGAGCGGCAACCTCGGCTGCCAGTCGCTGGCGGTGATGCTGCGCGGCATGACGCTCGGCGAACTGCGGGGCATGCGCATCGCCGCCCTGCTGAGCAAGGAAGCCACGCTCGGCGCGCTCAACGGCCTCGTCACCGGCGCGATCGCCGGCGCGGCGATGTGGTTCGTCGTCGCCCGCGGCGGCGACGACAACGGCGCGCTGCTCGGGGGCATCACGCTCGCGGCCATGATGGTCAGCTGCACGCTCGCCGGTCTCGCCGGTGCGACGATCCCGCTGGTGCTCAAGCGCCTCGGTGCCGACCCGGCCACCGCGTCGAGCATCTTCCTGACGACGATGACCGACGTCGTCAGCATGGGCGCCTTCCTCGGCCTGACGACCTGGCTGGTGCTCTGACCGCGACCGGCACCGACGCCGCGCTCGATCGCCACGTCGATCGCGCGCTCGCGCGCCTCGACGAGCGTGCGCCCGGTGTCCTCGCGGACGCCCGTCGCCGCGACGCGCTGGCCCGGCTGGCCCTGTGCAGCGATTTCGCGGTCGACACGCTGGTGCGCCAACCGGAGCTTCTCGATTCGCTCGACGCGGCGCCCTGCGACGCCCCTTCGCTGCCGGCCGATGCCGAAGCCGACTGGCCCGTGCGGCTGCGCCGCTGGCGCGCCGCGTGCTCGACCCGTCTCGTGTGGCGCGACGTGCACGGCCTCGACGACGTGGACGCGACACTCGTCGGCGCCAGCCGCATCGCCGAACAGGCGCTGCAGGCCGGCACCGCCGCGCTGTCGGCCTCGCTCGCGACGCGCCATGGCGTCGTCCGCGCCGCGGACGGCACCGCGCAATCGCTGGTCGTGTTCGGCCTCGGCAAGCTCGGCGGCCGCGAGCTGAACTTCAGTTCCGACGTCGATCTCGTCTACGCCTATCCCGAACCGGGGACGAGCGACGGCGCGCGGCCGCTCGACGCCGAAGCGTGGTTCACGCGGCTCGGCCAGCGGCTCGCGCAGCTGCTCGGCGAAGTCACCGCCGACGGGTTCAGCCATCGTGTCGACCTGCGGCTGCGTCCCTTCGGCGCGAGCGGCCGGCTCGCGCTCGCGTTCGGGGCGATGGAGCAGTACTTCCAGCGCGAAGGTCGCGACTGGGAACGCTACGCGTGGATCAAGGCGCGTCCGGTCGCCGGCGACACCGCGGCCGGGGCGCGGCTGCTCGACGCGCTGCGGCCGTTCGTCTACCGCCGCTACCTCGACTACGGCGCGCTCGACGGCCTGCGCGAGATGAAGGCGATGATCGCCGCCGAAGTGCAGCGCCGCGAACTCGCCGACGACCTGAAACTCGGCCCCGGCGGCATCCGCGAGATCGAATTCTTCGTGCAGGCGCTGCAGCTGATCCGCGCCGGACGCGAACCCGCGCTGCGCGGCACGGCGCTGCTGCCGGCGCTGTCGGCGCTCGCGGCGGCCGGGCATGTGGCGCCGGCCACGGCCGAACGGCTCGCCGCCGCGTACCGGTTCCTGCGCCGCGTCGAGAACCGCGTGCAGATGCTCGCCGACCAGCAGGTGCACGCGCTGCCGGACGATCCGCTCGCCCGGGCGCGCGTGGCGCGTGGACTCGGCCATCCCGATGCCGCCGCGCTCGACGCCGAGCTCGACGCGCACCGCGCCGTCGTCGCGGCGGAATTCGGCGGCCTGCTCGAAGCACGGCGTCGCCGCCCGGCGCCGGCCTCGGCCCTGCTGCAGTACTGGCGCGCGCTGCCCGACGGCGGCGACGCGGCGGTGCTGGCGGATGCCGGCTTCGCCGATGCCGAGGCACAGGACGCGGCGCTGCGCGATTTCGCCCGGTCGCCGGCGGTGCGCGCGCTTTCCGGTCGCGGCCGGCAACGGCTCGATGCGGTGCTGCCCGAACTGCTCGCCGCCGCCGCCCGCAGCGACGCGCCGGACGCGTCGCTGCCGCGCGGCCTCGCGCTGCTGCAGGCGATCGCCCGGCGCACGAGCTATCTCGCGCTGCTGGAGGAACAGCCGGCGGCGCTGGCGCGGCTGGTCGACGTGACGGCGCGCAGCGCGCTGCTGTCGGAACGGCTCGCCGCGCATCCGCTGCTGCTCGACGAACTGCTCGACTCGCGCGCCGCCGGCGCGGTGCCCGACGAAGCGGCGATCGTCGCGATGGTCGCCGATGCGGCGGCGGCGTCGCCGGGCGGGGATACCGAGGCGACACTGGTCGCGCTCACGGAACTGCGCCAGGCGATCGGCTTCCGCATCGCGCTGGCGCTGCTCGGGCAGCGCCTGCCGCCCGTCGATGCGGCGGCACGGCTGGCGACGCTCGCCGAAGCGATCACCGGCGTCGCGCTCGGGCTGGCGCGCAGCGACGTGGCGGCGGCGCATGGCGTCGTGCCCGGTGCCGGTCTCGCGGTGATCGGCTACGGCAGCCTCGGGGGTCGCGAACTCGGCTTCGGCTCCGACCTCGACCTGGTGTTCCTGCACGACGCCGCGGCGGACGCGGTGTCCGACGGCGCGCGGCCGCTCGACGCCGGCCGCGGGTTCGCGCGCGTCGCGCAGAAACTGGTGGGCCTGATGGGCCTCGTCAGCGCCGCCGGAAAGCTCTACGAGGTCGACGTGCGGCTCCGCCCGGACGGCGCCAAGGGCATGCTGGTGTCGAGCCTCGACAGCTTCGACGACTACCAGCGCGATCGCGCGTGGACCTGGGAAAGGCAGGCGCTGGTGCGTGCGCGTCCGGTCGCCGGCGACGCCGGTGTCGCCGCGAAGTTCGAGGCGGTGCGTGCGCGTACGCTGGCGCGCGGCGGCGATGCCGCGGCGATCCGCGAAGACGTCATCGCGATGCGGCGCCGGATGCGCGGCGAACTCGACCGCAGCCGGCCGTCGCGTTTCGACCTGAAGCAGGGTGAGGGCGGGCTGGTCGACCTCGAGTTCCTGCTGCAGGCGCAGGTACTGCAGCATGCCGCGACGACGCCGGCCCTGCTGGCACCGCGCGACACGCCGGCACTGCTGCGCGCGATCGCCGCCGCCGGCACGCTGCCGGCCGGCACGGTCGATACGCTCGCCGCCGCGCACGCGCGCCTGCTCTCGCTCGGCCTGGACTGCACGCTCGACAACCGCCCGCGGCTGGTACCGCACGACGCCGCGCTCGATGCCGCGCGGGACGCGATCCGCCGCGCCTGCGAGGACGCCGGGCTGTCGTTCTGACGCCGCGCGGCCCGCGCTAGACGTCGAGGCGTTCGCGCACCAGCGCGGCGATCCGCGGCGTTTCGCGCAGCGGCACGACGTCGAACGCCGTGGACGCCGGCGCGAGCGGGCGGAGCCGGCCGCGGCGAAGCATCGACGCGAGGTAGGCGCCGACGCGGCCGGTGGCGCGACCGGGTTCCGCGACGTACACGGGGACGGTCGTCGCCGCCGCCTCGGACACCATGTTCACCGAATCGGGCGACACCACGATCCGGTCGGCGACCGCGAGCGCGGCGGCGTACGGATTGTCGCCGTCGGTCGCGTCGAACCAGCGCAGCCCGGGCGTCGTCGCCCAGCGCGCGCGCGCCAGCGCCGCGAATTCCGGCGGCGTGCGGCGCGAGCCGACCACCAGCAGGCTGCCGCCATCGGTCGCCAGCCACTGGTCCAGCGTCGCGGCCAGTGTCGTGAACGCGTCGGCGTCGAAGCGCACGGCCGGCGTCGGTCCGCCGAGCAGCACGGCGGTCCGCGGCGACGGCAGCGCCGCGAGCGCCGGCGCCGCCGCGCGCGCGGCCGCGAGCCAGGCGTCGTCGACGGGGTTGAGGCTGCCGCAGAGCGTCTGCACGTTCGCGCCGGCGAGGCCGTCGTGCTCCGGCGCGACGACGAGATCCCAGTGCGCGGTGTCGATGCGCGGGTGCAGCACCTGCACCGCGCGCGCGCCGCGCTCGCGCAGCAGCCGCGTCGCGAGGGCGGCGCGGCGGCCGCAGCCGATCGCCAGCGCGGGCGGCGCGTCGAGCGCGGCCGCGAACGCCCCGCCGAACGCGGCCGCCGCGCCCGGCAGCCGCCGCGGTGCCACCCACGACCACGGTGGCGCCATGCGCAGTGTCCATTCGCGCGGATCGGGATGCAGGGCCTGCGCGAGCGCCGCCGCCTGCCGGCGATGGCCGGCGGCGGCGTCGTGCAGATACCAGGTGGCGGGCGGCGACGGCTTCGCGGGAGCGTAGCACATGAGGATGATTGGCGGATGACACTCGCAAAGACGGTTAGC
>CAMPHE010000014.1 GCA_946885815.1 uncultured Arenimonas sp. | reverse complement strand
TCCTCGAACGCGCAGTTCATGCCCTGGCCGTGGAACGGCACCATCGCGTGCGCGGCGTCGCCGAGCAGCAAGGCGCGACCGTCCAGATGCCAGCGGCGCAGCCGCAGCGTGCCGAGCTGCCCGACCGGGTGCGCGGCCCAGTCGGCATCGAAGTCGGGAATCAATGCGAGGGCGTCGCCGAAATCGCGCGCGAAGAACGCGCGTGCGGCGGCGACGTCCGGCAGTGTCGCGAACGACGGCGATCCTTCCTGCGGCAGGAACAGCGTGACGGTGAACGTGCGCTCGGTGTTCGGGAGCGCGATGCACATGTAGCCGCCGCGCGGCCAGATATGCAGTGCGTTGGGTTCGATGCGGAAGCCGCCGTCGGGTGCCGGCGGGATCTCCAGTTCCTTGTAGCCGTGGCCGAGCGGTTCGAACGCTTCGTCGAGCGCGACGTGCGGCGCCATCGCCGCGCGCAGCCCGGACCCGGCACCGTCGCAGCCGAGCAGCGCCTCGAACGGGCGCGTCGTCGCGCGCCCGTCGCGGTCGTCGACGAAGCGGGCGGTGCGTGCGTCGAAGTCCACCGTGTCGAGCCGGGCGTCGAAATGCAGCGTCGCGCCGGCCGCTTCGGCCGCGTCGAGCATCGCCATGTTCAGCCGGCCGCGATGCACCGACCAGATCACTTCGCTGTCGTCGCGGCCGTACCGCTGCAGCGCCGGTGGCCCGCCGTCGGCGGCGTGGACCATCCGGCCGCGCATCATCACCGCCTGGGCCATCACCGCCTCCTGCAGGCCGGCGAGCCGCAGGGCGTGCAGCCCCCGCTCGGCCAGCGCGAGGTTGATCGAACGGCCGCCCTCGTAACCGCGGCGCCGCGGGTCGCCCCGCTTCTCGAACACCTCGACGGCGACCCCGCGGCGGGCGAGCAGGGTGGCGAGCAGGGCGCCGGCGAGGCCGGCCCCTACGATGGTCGAAGGACGTTTCATCTCTGGGCGATTCCGGTCATGCCAGCATGGTCGGGGAAATCGACGCCGCCGTCACCCCGGACCGGGCGTGATTCGCGGACCTCACGCGCCGTCCGGCGCCTGCCTCGGGGAAAACTGATGAAGCGTCCATGTTCCCGTCCCAGCCCGACGCGCCGTTCCGGCGTCGCCGCGCTCGTCCTCGTGCTGTCGGCCGCGAATGCCTTCGCCGCGCCGGTCGCCCGCGACGACCGGGTGGTCGTCGCCGAGAACGGTGGCCCCGTCACGATCGACGTGCTCGCGAACGACGTGTTCGATGCCGGCGCGGTCGACGGCGGCGAGTTGCGCGTCTCCTCGCCGCCGACCGGCGAGGCGGTGGTGGACACCCGCGGCACCGCCGACGCCGGCGACGACCGCATCGTCTACGCGCCGCCCGCCGACTTCGGCGGCGAGGACGTGCTCTCGTACCAGATCTGCGAGGAAGACACCGGCCCCTGCGCCGAGGCGCAGCTGAACCTGACGGTGCGCCCCCACGTCGACGTCGCGATCGATTCGCCGACCGGCACCGGATTCGAGGACGTCACGCTCGCTCGCCTTCGCGACCTTCCGGACGTGGTCTTCCGCACGACCCCGCTCGCGGCGCCCTGGATCGAAACGCCGGCGCTGGCCGTGGACGCGACGCCGGAAGAACCGTGGGACGGCGACGGCATGGCGCTGGTCGTGCGCACGCTGCCGGCGCCCGCCGACGGTCTGCCGAAGCGCTGGCGGGTGCTGGTCGACGCCGGCGGCGAAACCGGCGACGTCGACCTGTATCTCGGCGTCGACGCGAACGGCGACGGGCTGCCGGACCCCGGCGAGCTGCAGTGCACCGCCGCGATGTCCACCGCCGTCGAGCGCTGCGAACTGGCGATCACCCATCCCGGCACGACGCCGGTGCGCTGGTGGGCGTGGGTGCACAACCGCGCCGCCGAGGCGCAGTCCGCGCGCGTCGAGGCATTCGAGGTATCACTGGACGACCTGTCCGACGGCTCGCTGGTCGCGACCGGTCCGGGCGACGTGCCCGCGCTGGTCGA
This sequence comes from uncultured Arenimonas sp., assembly GCA_946885815.1. The sequence goes on along the minus strand of CAMPHE010000014.1, from coordinate 11,464 downwards.
GTTCCCGGTCCGGGTCGCGTGGGGTGATGCCACCACCACGGCCGGCGAGGCGCGCGTCGGCTACGTGCGCGTCGTGAGCGAAGGCGTCGAGACCGGCCTGTTCCCCGTTCGTGTCGACCGGACCGCGAACGTCGCGCCGGCGACGCTGCTGGGCCTGTCGCCGCTGGCGCTCTCGCTCGCATCCGGCACCGACCACGACCGGTTGTTCGTCGACGTGCCCGCCGGGGCCACGGAACTGCGCGTGGTGATCAATTCGTCCGCCGACATGAATCTCTATCTCGCGCCGGCGAGCGGGGACACCGAGCCCCATGTCGGCGTGTCGCCGCTGGCCGCGGAGGCGACGGCGTCGTCCGCCGGGCCGACCGGCTTCGAGACCGTCGTCCTCACCGGCGACGCGCTCACGGCGGGCCGGTGGTTCGTGCGGATCAGCAATGCCGACGACACGGCGGCGCTGGTCACCGCGCAGGCGTTCGTCACGGCCGAAGCCCCCGCGGTGCGACCGGGCAGCTACTTCAACCCGGACCGCAGCGGCCACGGCGTCTTCCTGTACCCGGCGGCCGAGCAGTGGACGGGGCTCTGGTACACCTATTTCCAGGACCGCACGCCGACCTGGTACTACCTGCAGGCGCCGGCGCCCGGCGTCACCGGCGTCTGGTCCAGCCCGCTGCTGCGGGCCGCGTGGGATGGCGACAGCCGCGAACTGGTGCAGGTCGGGCGGGTGGTGCTGACGCCGGTCGGGCCGGACCGTTTCGCGTGGAGCTACGAGATCGACGGCGAGACGGGGTCGGAAACCTTCGAGTCGCTGGGTCGCGGCTGCCCGACGCTCGACGGCGACGTCGTCGACGCCAGTTCCACGTGGTTCGACCCCGACCACGCCGGCACCGGCTACAGCGTGCAGCTGTTCCCCGACTACGAGTACTACGCGGCCTTCGTCTACGACGCGCTGGGCGTGCCGCGATTCATCACCGCCGAACGCGGGTCGTTCGGCGGCGCGGACGAACTGATCGACCTCGAACAGCTGCGCGGCTTCTGCCCGCTGTGCGAGCGCGCGGGCGATCCGGAGCGCGACACGATCGGCGTGTTCGGCCGCGGCTTCGACGACGTGCCGACCCTCGAGTTCATGGCCGCCGCCGGCCTGTTCTCGGGCGATGTCGACGGCACGTGGTCGCAGGAAGACGACGTGCAGCCGCTCGGCGGCCCGGGCGCGACCCAGGGCTGCGCGCCCTGACGCCCGTCCCGGCGTGTGCCGGGCGCCGCTCCGGGAACCCCGGGCGCGCCCGGCGAAATTCGCCCTGAAAACGGTTGCGTGGCCCTCCCGTTTCCGCGAGGATACGGCCCGCCCCCCGATACATGTCGATTTCCCCGGCCCGCGCCGAGGGTCGACGGCGGGGTGCGGGTCGTCCGGACAGGGGGAAGTGCAGCATGGGTGTCGCCAAAGGGTTGCTCGCGGGCCTGTTGCTCGCCCTGTCCACGACGGCATCCGCCGACATCACCTTCCCGCCCGCCGGCATCGTCGCCGAGCCGATGAAGCGGCAGCTCGCCGCGGGCGAACAGACCCTGCATGCGGTCCGCGTCGACGCGCGCATCTTCGAGGCGGCCCGTCCCGGCCAGATGCTGGCGCTGCCGGGCACCGGCGGCCGCCCCGTACTCGCCCGCCACGAGCGCGGCGTCGTCCACGACGGCGGGGTGCGCACCTGGATCGGAACGGTCGAGACGGCCACCGGGCCGCAGCGCGTGGTCGTCACCGTCGGCCCCGACGCGGTTTTCGGAGTGATCCCCCAATCGACCGGACCGGCGCTGCAGCTGACGATGCGCGGCGGCGCGGCGTTCCTCGCCGAAGGCGGCGTGCTCGGCGCGCCGGCGCGAAGCGACGCCGTCTTGCTGCCGGGCGCCGCGGTTCCGAAGAGCGACGGGCGTCCGGAGTTCGTGCTCCACCCGCAGGCCGGCGTGGTGCCGCTCGTCGACGTGCTGGTGGTGTATTCGCCCGGCGTGGTCACGCGTTTCGGTTCCGAAGCGGCGGTGAACACGCGGCTGATGCACCTGGAGGACCTGTCGAACCAGGCTTACCGCGACAGCGGTTCGGACATGGAGCTGCGCATCGTCCACAGCCGCCTGGTCGACTACACCGGCTACAAGCTGATCGAGCAGGCGCTTTCCGATCTCGCCAATCCGGCCGGCACCCCGCTCAAGAGCGTGGTCGATCCGATCCGCGTGCAGTACGGCGCCGACCTGGTCACGATCCTCCGCGACATCGACGAAACCGCGTTCAACGGCACCTGCGGCATCGCCAATGTGGGCGGCTTCGACGGCGGTGCGTTCGACCGCACGCGCGCCTACGGCGCCGTGGTCGAAGGTCATTCGTGCCCGGTCTACACCTTCACGCACGAGATCGGCCACAACATGGGGTCGAGCCACGACCAGGCCACGCTCGATGCGTACGGCGAGGCGTTCCGTGGCCATTTCCCGTATTCGCGCGGGCACCGGGGACCGGGCTTCTCGTCGATCATGGGCTACGCGGACCCCGGGCAGGCCGAGGTCGGGCGGCTGTCCAACCCGCGCATCAGCGACTGCGCCGGCCAGCCGTGCGGCATCGCCGATTACGCGGACAACGCGCGCAGCCACGCCAATGCGGCGCCGACGGTGTCGGCGTATTACGCGACCGTCGTGCCCGTGCAGCCCAAGCTGTACATCGACGACGCCGAAGTCGTCGAGGGCGCGAGCGGCACGCGCAACCTGCGTTTCACGGTCCGCCTCAACCAGGCCACCTCGGGCGCGGTGACGTTCGACGCCGCGACCGCCGACGGCAGCGCCAGCGCCGGCAGCGACTACACCGCGCGCAGCGTCGCCGGGATGACGATCGCCGCCGGCCAGACCAGCGCCACGTTCGACGTCGTGGTGCGCGGCGACACCGCGGACGAAGAGGACGAGACGTTCGAGGTCGTGCTGTCCAACGCCGGCGCGGTGAAGCTCGCCGACGCGACGGCGATCGGCACGATCCGCAACGACGACACGACGCTGTCGCTCGCGGGCCAGTCGGTCGGCGAAGGCGATTCGGGCACCACCACGCTCGCGTTCGAAGTGGCGCTGAGCGTGCCGACGGTGAACGCGGTCACGTTCCGCGTCTCCACGGCGGACGGCAGCGCGATCGCCGGCAGCGACTACGACGCCGTCGACCGTCCGGCCCAGACGATTCCGGCGGGCAGCCGCAGTGCGGTGTTCACGGTGCCGGTGCGCGGCGACCTGCGGGTGGAGGACGACGAGGTGTTCACGGTGCGCGCGACGCAGGTCGCCGGCGCCAAGGTCGGCACCGCCAGCGCGACGGTGACGATCGTCGATGACGACACGTCGCTGTCGGTCGGCGACGTCGAGATCGTCGAGGGCGACGACGGCACGCAGTTCGCGGAATTCGTCGTCACGTCGTTGCGACCGGTGGCGAAGACGATCGGCTTCGACTACGCGACCGTCGACGGCGGCGCCCGCGCCGGCAGTGATTACCACGCGGAATCCGGTACGGCCGTGTTCCCGTACGGCGGCACGTCGATGCGGTTCGCCGTCGCGATCGACGGCGACACCACGGTCGAGACCGACGAGACCTTCGACCTGGTGCTCGCCAACCTCGTCTCCGTCGTCGCGAGCGACGACACCGGCACCGCGACGATCATCAACGACGACGACACCGCGACGGTGATCCGCTCGCTGCTGCGCGGCATCGGCGACGAGCACCGGGGCATCGCCCACGACCCCCGCGACGGCGCCGTCTACGTCGCCGACATGGTCGGGAACGTGGTGCGGCGGATCTCCACGGAAGGCGTGGTCACGATCGTCGCCGGCCGCGGCATCCGTGGTCACGACGGCGCCGGCGGCCTCGCGGTCGCGGCGGCCCTCGATGCGCCGATGAGCGTGGCACTCGACGACGCGGGCCACCTCTACATCGGCGAGTCGCGGCGTATCCGCCGCGTCGGTTCCGACGGCGTGATCACCACCTACGCCGGCAACGGGGGCACCGATCCCGGCGAGTACGGTGCCGGCGACGGTGGCCAGGCCCGCGACGCGCAGCTGCAGTCGGTGACCGGCATGGACATCGATGCCGGCGGCACCCTCTATTTCGCGTCGGGACGCCGCATCCGCAGCATCTCGCCGGCCGGCATCCTCGACACCGTGGCCGGACTGAACGAGTCCGCACAGTTCGGCGGCGACGGCGGTCCGGCGATCCACGCTTCGCTGTCCGGTCCGGGGGATGTCGCCGTCGCTCCCGACGGCACGCTCTACCTCACCGACACCTTCAACTACCGCGTCCGCCACATCGACGCCGACGGCATCATCCGCACGATCGCGGGCGACGGCATCGACGCCTCCGACGGCGACGGCGGCCCGGCGCTGCAGGCGTCGCTGAACCGCCCCATCGGTCTCGACATCGACGCGCTGGGCAACCTGTACTTCGTCGAGTCGACGACCGGTCGCGTCCGCCGCATCAGCCGCTTCGGCCTGATCGCGACGGTGGCTGGCGGCGATTCGACGCTGCCCCTGGTCGCGGACGGCCAGTCGCCCACGTCCGGCCGCCTCGTGAACACCTACGACGTCGCCGCCGTCGGGCCGGCCGAGTTCGTGCTGGCGCAGCGTGCCGGAGTGCGTCGTGTCGGCCCGCTCGGCCTGCCCGGGGCGCCGCGCATCGGCATCGCCGCCGCCGGCGACGGCGAAGCCAGCATCACGTTCCAGCCGCCGGTCGACAGTGGTGGCAGTCATGTCACCGGCTACGTGGTCTCGGCGGTCGGCGGTGAAGGCACCGACGTCGACGCGTACACCACGGCGGGAACGCACCGGGTCACCGGGCTGCGCAACGGCACGGCCTATCGCTTCGTCGTCCGCGCGATGAACGAGTTCGGCACCGGCGACGAATCCGAGCCGTCCAACGAAGTGACGCCGACCGCCACGGCGCTGCCGTCGATGAGCATCGCCGACGTGACGATCCTGGAATCGGCCTACCCGAGCCGGATGATGACGTTCACGGTGCAGCTCGACCGCCCGGCGACCGACATCGTGCGTTTCGACGCGGCCACCGCCGACGGCACCGCGACGGCCGGTTCCGACTACACCGCGCTGACGATCCGCGACCGCTACATCGGGATCGGCGAGTCGTCCGTGTCCTTCACGGTCAGCCACGTGGTCGACAGCGTCGCCGAACCGGACGAGTCCTTCACCGTGAGCCTGTCGGACGTGATCGGCGCGACCGTGGTGCGCGGTACCGCCACCGGCACGCTCGTCACCGACGACTTCGACGAACTGATCGACACCGTCGCCGGCGACGGCACCAGCACGGTGGTCGAAGGCGCTCCGGCGGTAGAGTCCGGGCTGGGCTGGCCGAAGGCGATCGCGCTGGACGGCACCGCCAACCGGTACGTGATCGACAACGACCGCGTGCTGCGGATCGACGACACCGGCCTGCTGACCACGTTCGCCGGCGGCGGCACGCTGGCGGGCGATGTCGACGGACTCGCGCTGTTCGCGAAGCTGCGCAGTCCGACGGCGCTGGCGGTCGATGCCGCCGGCAACGTCTACGTGAGCGATGCGCTCGACGGGGTCGTGCGGCGGATCACCCGGTCCGGCCTGATCACCACCGTCGCCGGCCGGGTCGGCGCTTCCGCCTCGTGCATCGTCGGCATCGTCCCGGCGAAGGAAGTCGGGCTGTCCGTCCAGGCGATGGCGTTCGACGGCGGCGGCAACCTGTACATGGCCGATCGCTGCGGCGTCGTGCGGCTGACGCCGTGGGGCGCGCTGCAGCGCGTCGCGGGCGGCCTGGTGACCGGCTACGGCGGTGACGGCGGACCGGCGACGCAGGCGCTGTTCGACCGCCCGTCGGGGCTGGCGTTCGACGTCGACGGCGACCTGCTGGTCGCCGATGCCTTCAACTTCGCGATCCGTTCGATCACGCCCGGTGGCCGCGTCGACACCCTGTACACGGAACCCGAGGGCCTGAATCGTCCGGTACCCGGCACGCTCGCGGTCGCTCCGAACGGCGACGTCTACTTCGGTTACACGAACCAGGCACTGGTGCTCAAGCTCGGCGCCGACGGCAGCGCGATCCGGCGCATCGGCATCGGCTGGGCCGGGGCGTCGGGCGACGGCGGCCCGGCGCATCTGGCGGAGATCGGCACGCCGCGCGGCATCGCGATCGACGGGGCCGGCAACGTGTTCATCGCCGACGGGTCGCGACGCGTTCGCCGCGTCGGTGCGATCCGCGCGCCCGGCGCGCCGACGATCGGCGCCGCCACCGCCGGCGACCGCGAGGCGATGGTCGCGTTCTCCGCGCCGGCCACCGATGGCGGTTCGCCGGTCACCGGCTACGAGGTGCGGTCCTTCCCGGGCGGGGGCGACGACACCGATGCGGGCGGCGACAGCCTCGTGCGCCGGGTCACCGGCCTGAAGAACGGCACGTCCTATCGCTTCGCGGCGCGTGCGGTGAACGCCGCCGGCCCGGGGCCGTGGTCGACGCGCTCCAACGCGATCGTGCCCAAGGCGTCGGCGTTGCCGATGCTGTACGTGGACGATGTCGAAGTGGTCGAACGCCAAAGCGGCACGACGCTCGCCCGGTTCCCGGTGCGCCTGTCGAAGCCGGCACCGGCCGGCGGCACGACCGTGCGGCTGGCCACGACCGACGGCAAGGCCGTCGCCGGCAGCGATTACGTCGCCAGGACGGCGACGCTGGCGATCCCGGCAGGCGAGACCTCCGGCCGCTTCAACGTCACCGTGCTCGGCGACACCGAGGCCGAGCCCAACGAGACCCTGCGCGCGCGCGTCACCAGCGCCACGGGTGCCATCGTCGCCGACGGCGTCGCCGTGGCGACGATCATCAACGACGACGTGTCGACCGTTTCCATCACCGGCGCCGGCGTGGACGAAGGCGACGAGGGCACGCGGGTCGCGGCGTTCACCGTCAGCCTCGACCGCGCGCGCCCGCGCGACGTGCTGGTCGATGTCGAAACGGCGAATGCCACCGCGACGGCGGGGCTGGACTACGTCGGACGCCGCGTGCGCGGGCTGCTCATTCCGGCCGGCGCGACCTCGGTCGAATTCCCGGTGATCGTGACGGGTGATCGACTGCCCGAAGGCGACGAAGGCTTCACCGCGCGGATCACCGGCGCGACGGCGGCGACCGTGCGCGGGTCCGAGGCGACCGGAACGATCCGCGACGACGACGGCGTGCTGCCGTCGGTGTCGGTCGACGACGCGGAAGTCGTCGAAGGCGATGCCGGCGCCCGGCATATGCTGTTCACGCTGCGATTGTCCGAGCCGGCGCCCCACGAAGTGGCCGTGTACGCCCTGACCGGCGACGGCGACGCGTTCCCCGGCGAGGACTACGTCGCACGCGCGCCGACGCGCCTGGCGTTCGCGCCCGGCCAGACCGTGCTGCGTTTCCCGGTCGCGGTGAATGGCGACACCGTGCCCGAGGTCGACGAATCGTTCCGGATGTACGTCGCCGCCCCGATCGGTGCGACGATCGCCGATGGCACCGCGACGGGCACGATCCGCGACGACGAGGCGCGGATCGTCATCGACGACATGCGCCTGCTCGAAGGCTACAACGGCGCCCCCGCCACGCGGTTGCGCGTGAACGTGCTGTCCGACGTACCCACCGTCGCGCCGATCTCGTTCACGCTGTCGACGCGCGACGTCACCGCGACTTCGCTCACGACCGACCTGCGTCGCGACTTCACGGCCATCGCGCCGACCCGCTACACGATTCCGGCGGGGGCCTCCGCGTTCGACGTGCCGGTCCAGCTCCAGGGGCTGGGCGACGAGTGGCTCGAGCCGGACGAGTCGTTCGAGATCGTGATCGAGGACGTGTCCGGTGCGATCGGGCCGACGGCGCCCGCGCGCGTGGAACTGCTCAACGACGATCCGGGCGCCACCTACCTGTCGACGATCGTGGGGAACGGTACGGCCGGCGCGGGATCGCTGGTGAACGGTCCCCAGGACATCGTCGCCGATGGCGCCGGCGGCGTGTATTTCACCGACCAGCAGAACAACCGGATCCTGCATCGCGCGCCCGACGGCGTGCTGACGACGATCGCCGGTACCGGCGTGAGCGGTTTCTCCGGCGACGGCGGCCCGGCGACGGAAGCACAGCTCGGCTGGCCGTCCGGCCTCGCCGTCGACGCGCAGGGCAATCTCTACGTGGTCGACCAGAATGCCGAGCGCATCCGCCGCATCGCCGTCGACGGGACGATCAGCACGATCGCCGGCAACGGTCTGCGCGAAGAGAGTGCGGACGGCGCGCTGGCGGCCGAATCGCCGCTGTTCCTGCCGCGTCAGCTGGCGATCCATCCCGACGGCCGTCTGCTGTTCACGGCGAACTGCCGCGTCCGCGCGATCGGCGCGGACGGACGCCTGCAGACGATCGCGGGCACGAGCTGCGGCTTCTCGGGCGAAGGCGGCCCCGCCACGGCGGCGCAGTTCGGCGATCTGCGGGGCATGGCGTTCGATGCGTCCGGCGCGCTGTATGTCGCCGATTACGGCAATGCCATCGTCCATCGCATCGGCACCGACGGCATCGTCCGGCGCCATGTCGGCGTCCAGCACGCTTCGTGGCCCGGGGCCACGTACGGTTTCGAATCGGTGCTGGCGCCGGAGGCCCGGATCGGCCGGCCGCTGGACCTCGCGTTCCGTTCCGACGGCGCGCTGCTGGTGTCGACGGACGGCAACCGCGTCCTCCAGGTCACGGCGACCGGCGCGGTGTTCCCCTACGCGGGCAGCGGCACGACGACGTGGAATGGCGACGGCGGCCCGGCGAACCAGCGTTCGCTCCGGCCGATCGGCATCGCGTTGGTCGGCGACGACCTGTACATCGCCGACTTCGGCCAGCACCGCATCCGCGTCGCCCGCACGATGCTGATGCCGGCCGCACCGACCGCCGTCGTCGCGACGGCAGGCGAGGGCAACTCGGCGATCGTGACGTTCGCGCCGAGCGTCGTGCCGGAAGGCGCGCCGGCGATCACCAGCTACACGGTGGTGCCGTGGCCTGCCGGTGGCTACGACGTCGCCGCCGGCACGCTGTCGACCACGCGCGAGATCACGAATCTCACCCGGGGCGTGACCTACACGTTCACCGTGCGCGCGGCGGCCGGATCGTCGATCGGCCCGGACTCGGCCCCTTCGAATCCGCTCACGATCGGCGGCGAGACGCCGGAGCCGCCGGTGCTCTCCGCCGCGCCGGTCGCGATCGACGAAGGCGAGCGCGGCGTCCGCGTCGCGGTGTTCGACCTGAAGCTGTCGGAGGGCTCGGCCGAGCCGGTCCGCTTCCGGCTGGCCACCGTCGCCGGCACGGCGACGTCCGGCAGCGATTACGTCGCGATCGACGAGGAGGTCGAGATTCCGGCGGGGCAGCCCGGCGCGCGCGTCGAAGTGCTGGTCCGCGGCGACGCGACGATCGAGACGGACGAAACCTTCAGCCTGCGCATCACGGAGCTCGAGGGCGCGACGCTGGCGCCGGCGCCGATCGTCGGCACCATCCGCAACGACGACCAGCTGCAGCTGTCGGTCGCCGACGTCGCGCTCGCCGAGGGTGATGGCGGCTCGAAGACGGCGCTGTTCACCGTCCGGCTGTCGCAGGCCGCGCCCGCCGCCGTCCGCTACTCGATCGCGACCTCCAACGGCACCGCGACCGCCGGCACCGACTACGCCGCGCGCTCGCTCGCGGGCGAGACCATCGCCGCCGGCGAGTCCAGCCGTACCTTCGCGGTGACGGTCAACGGCGACACCGCGGTCGAGGCCGACGAAACGTTCGGCGTGACGGTGAGCGCGGTCACCGGTGCGGTCGTCGCGCGCGGCACCGCGACCGGGACGATCCTCAACGACGACCAGGAACCGCCGCCGTCGCTGTCGATCGCCGATGTTTCGCTCGACGAGGGCGACAGCGGCACGCGCCAGGCCACGTTCACCGTGCGCCTGTCGAAGCCGGCGCCGTCGCCGGTGAGCTTCGCGATCGCCACGGCCGACGGTACGGCCAAGGCCGGCAGCGACTATCTCGCCCGCGGCCTCGCCGGCCAGCAGATCGCCGCCGGGGCGAGCAGCTACGTGTTCGCGGTCGCGATCAACGGCGACACGGCGGTCGAGACGGACGAGACGTTCACCGTCGCGGTGTCCGGCGTCACGGGGGCGACCGTCGCCGACGGCAGCGCCACCGGCACGATCGTCGACGACGACGCCTCGCTGCCGCCGCTGGCGACCCGGGACGACCGCGTCGTGCTGCGCGAGAACGCGCCGGCGTCGCTGATCGCCGTGCTGGCGAACGACGTGTTCACGCCGGCGCGGGTCGCTGGCGGCTCGCTCGCGATCGTGCAGTCCGGCAGCGGCACCGCGACCGTCGATGACCGCGGTACCGCGACCGCGGCGGACGATCGCATCCGCTATGTCCGCAAGGCCGACACCAGCGGCTCCGACTTCGTGCGCTACCGCCTGTGCGAGACCGACGGCCGCTGTGCCGCCGGCCGGCTCGTGGTGGAACTGCGGCCTGCGGTGGACATCGCCCAGGCGACCGCGAGCGGTGCCGGCTTCGTCGACGTCGCGATGACCGGCCTGCGACCGCTGCCGGCGGCGACGTTCGAGGCGACGGCGCTGGTCGCGCCGACGATCGGGTCGCGCGCGCTCGGCGTCGATGCATCGCCCGAGTCGCCGTGGGACCTCGCCGCGGCGGGCACGTCGTCCGTGGTCTACACGCTGCCGGCGCCGGCCGACGGCGTCGCGCAGACGACGCGGCTGCTGGTCGACGCGAAGGGCGGTGGCGACGTCGATCTCTACCTCGGTGTCGACACGGACGGCGACGGCGTCGCCGACCCGGAAGAAGTCCGCTGCACCGCGGCGATGTCGGTCGGTCGCGAGCGCTGCGAAATGACGCTCACGCACCCCGGCACCGGCACGGTCCGCTGGTGGGCGATGCTGCACAACCGCGAAGCGGCGGCGCAGACCGGCACGATCGAGGCCTTCGTGGTGCCGCTGACGGCGCCGGCCGACCCGACCGTGTTCGTCGCCACCGGGCCGGGCGGGCTGCCCCGCGGCGCATCGTTCCCGGTCCGTGTCGCGTTCGCCGACGTCGGCCTGCTGCCGGGCGAGGCGCGGGTCGGGTTCGTCCGAGTCCGCAGTGGCGGGGCCGACCGCGGCATGTTCCCGGTGCGGATCGACCGGAACGAGACGCGGTCGCCGGCGATCCGGCTCGCGGCGAAACCGGTGGGCCTGCGCCTGGCCGTCGGCGCCGCGCAGGACCGCATGTTCGTCGACGTGCCGGCGGGGGCGACCTCGCTGACGATCACGACGAACAGCGCGCAGAACGTCGACCTGTATCTGGCTCGCGCGACGACACCGTCGAGCCCGCAGATCGACGTGGCGCCCGCGCGGTCGCTGGCCACCGCGTCCGCCACCGGAGCCACCGGCAACGAGACGCTGGTGGTGAGCGGGGCGGCGCTGCAACTGT
>CAMPHE010000013.1 GCA_946885815.1 uncultured Arenimonas sp. | reverse complement strand
CCCGGTCCGATGCGACGCGACATCGGCATGTGCAGGACTTCGGCGGCCACGCTCCAGTGTCCGCCGAGGTGGCGCCGCACGCCCGCGGCGAAGAACGGCCGCGTGTCGCGCACGACCAGGCGCGTGCGGTCGCGGGCATCGTAGACCAGCGCGTCGACCTGCACCTGCGCTTCGTTGCGCAGCGCGCCGATGCCGGCGTGCCAGCGCCACGCGCCGGTACCCGCGGCGATGCCGAGTTCCAGCCCGTGGTGGTGAAGCGACACGCGATCGCGCGACGGCGCCTGGCAGCCGTAGGGATTGACCGCGAAATCGTCGATGCCGGCGAGTCGCGCCGGGCAGGTGATGTCGCCGGCGATGTCGCCATGCTGGCCGAACGCGCGCGCGGTCAACGCCACGGCGCCGCCCAGCCGCCAGCGTTTCGACAGCGCGACCGCCACCAGATCCTCGGCACGCGCCCCGCGATGGCGCACCGGCGGGGTCCAGCCGAGTTCGACCGCGAAGCCGTGCGGCAGGCCGTGGATCACGCGCAGCCGGCCGAATACGGGCGCCTTGTTCAGGTCTTCCACCTTGTTGCCGTTGAAGCCGACGCGCCGCTGCGCCGCGTCGAAATGCGGCACCTGCGCGAGCTCCGCGGCGACTCGCCACGTCCCCGGTGCAGGTGTCGTGTCGCCGAACCCGGTCATCAGGCTCGCGGCCGTCGCACGGTTGGCGGCCCACGCCTCGGGCCTGTCGTCGGCCAGCCGTTCGCTGGCTTCAATCAGGATCTGGGCGGTGGCCGAAGCGGGTGCGAGCGCGGCGGCGAGCGCGAGTCCCGCGAAGCAGTGGCGGACGGCCTGGCGCATGCGTTCCCCCGGGCGGACGACCTCGGCCCATCCTAAACCCGGCTGGCGCCGCCCGCCGGGCGGGTATAGCCTGATGCCGCTGTCGCCCCGGTGACGCCCGTATTCCGGCCGCCCGCCGCCGCCGCCGCCGCAGCCCGGTGCGCAGGACGCGCAGACCACCGGCGATTCCCGCAGGAAGTCCTCCAGCCGCGCGCCGGTCCGAGGTCCCCATGCACGCCGAGCGATCCGCCCCGCTGTTCGCCGCGCTGTTCGCGCTGATCCTGCCTGTGGCCGCGAGCGCGGCCGAGCACACGGTCACCCTCAGCGGCGGGAGTTTCTCGCCGTCCGAACTGAACATCGCCGCCGGCGACACGGTCACGTTCCGCAACCAGAGCGGCGCGGTGCACAACGCGCAGAGCGACCCGGGTGCGCCGAATTCATTTCGCTGCGCCAACGGCTGCGACGGGGCCGGCGGCAGCGGCCAGCCGAGCGCGGCGAACTGGACCGCTTCGGTCACGCTGACGGCGGCGGGCATCACCCGGTATTACTGCGCGGTCCACGGCGGCCCCGGCGGCGAGGGCATGTCCGGAACGATCATCGTCACCGGCACGGTCGCGGCCGAGCCGCCCGCGCCCGTCGACGACCTGGTCCGGCTGCGCGTCGGCGACGGCCCGGTGGACATCGATGTGCTCGCGAACGATTTCGACCTCGACTTCAGTGGCGGCGGCAGCCTCGCGATCGTTTCGGCGCCGGCACAGGGCAGCGCGGTCGTGGTCGCTGCCGGCACCGCGACGCCGGCCGACGACCGCGTGCGCTACACGCTGCCGACGGGCGTCGCGGTCGACACGACCCTGCGCTATCGCGTCTGCAATGGCGGCGAATGCGCCGACGCCGACGTGCGACTCCTCGCGCGCGGCTTCGACGAGAACGCGTTGTCGGTCGAGGCGTCGGCCGATGCCGGCTTCGTCGATGTCGCGATCGCCGGCCTGCCCGCCCTCCCGGAAGCCCGCTTCGAGGCCACGAGCCTGGCATGGCCGGACCGTGCCGACCGCGTGGTCGCGGCGGACGCGACGCCCGCGTCGCCGTGGGACGCCGGTTCCAACATGCAGTCGCAGGCGTACACCCTGCCGGCGTCGGGCGATGGGTCGCCGCGGGCGTGGGGCATCGTGGCCGATACGCGCGCGGACGGCGATGTCGACCTGTACGCGGGCGTCGACCTCGACGGCGACTCGCTGCCCGACGAAGGTGAAACCCGGTGCACGTCGGCGATGTCCGTCACCGGCAGCGAACGCTGCGAACTGCAGCTGACGCATCCCGGCACCGGTACATCGAGCTACTGGGTCGCGGTGCACAATCCGACGGAATCGGCCGTGCCGGTCCGCCTGCTGACCACGCAGGTGCCGCTCGAACCCGGTGACGGCTCGCTGGTCCTCTCCGGGCCCGGCCACCTCGTCGCGGGCGAGGCCTCCGTCGTCCGGCTGGGCTGGGACGACCCGCGATGGGGACAGGTCGACCTGGCGACGGCCCGCTTCGGCTTCGCGCGGGTGCGACCGACACCGGCGTCGGACCTCGGCTGGGTCCCCGTACGGCTCGACCGGCTGTCGGGTGAGCCGGTCGCGCGGGCGCTCGTCAGTGGCCGCGACCTCACGATCGGCATGTTCATGGGCTGGACGCACCGGCGCGTCTACATCGACGTGCCGCCCGGCGCGACTTCGCTGACGGTGTCGTCGACGGCGGCGCACGGCGGGCACGAACTCCATCTGTCGCATCGCGGCGCGGTGACGTCACCCGCCATCGAGCCCGCGCCGCCGCTGGAGGAAGCGGTGGCCAGCGACACGGGGCTGGAGGCGACGAAGGTGATCACGCTGGTCCCGCCGACGCTGGTGCCCGGGCGCTGGTACGTCATACCGCGCTATCTGGAGATGATGGAAGGCGACATCACGCTCCGCGCGACGGTCGCCGCCACGGCGCCGACCGTGCGCAGCGGCAGCTACTTCAATCCCGCCCGGGGTGGCCACGGCCTGTTCGTGTATCCGGCCGGCGCGGCGTGGACGGTGCTCTGGTACCACTACTTCGAGGACGGATCACCGACCTGGTATTACCTCGAAGGCGCGGCGCCGTCCGCGAACGGGGTGTTCACCAGCGGCATCTACCGCAGCGCGTGGGATGGCGACTCGAACCACCTGCAGCGCGTCGGCGAAGCGACGCTGACGCCGAGCGGCCCCGACGCGTTCACGTGGAGCTGGACGCTCGACGGCCGCAGCGGCGCCGAACCGCTCGCCTCGCTCGGCCGGGGGTGCCCGACCGTCGACGGTGGCGAACGTGACGCGAGTTCCACCTGGTTCGACATCGCCACCGCCGGCACCGGCTACAGCGTGCAGCTGTTCCCGAACGAAACGGCGCCCGGCTACGAATACAACGCGGCGTTCGTCTACGACGGGCAGGGCCGGCCGCGCTATCTCGCCGCCGAACTGGCTTCCGCGGGGCCGTCGGTGCACACCTACGACCTAGAGCAGCTCACCGGCTTCTGTCCGTTGTGCCCGCGGCTCGCGGCACCCTCGCGCGCCGTGGTCGGCACGTTCACCCGCACGTACGCCGGCGGCACGCTGACGCGCGTCGAAGTCGACGCGATCTATGGCGGCGGCATTCCCGGCGCGTGGACCGGCGACGACGATGTGAATCCGCTCGGCGGCCCGAGTTCGACACAGGGCTGCGACTTCTAGCCGCGTCAACCGCGCGCCCGCCCGTGCGTTCTCGCGCGGGCCGGGCGGGCGCGTCCGTGGCCGGGGCTACAATCGTCCGACCCGCCGCCGGCGCTGGCGCCGACGAATCAAGGACGACCGATCACGATGAGTTTGTCCCTTCGACTCCCGACCGCCGCCCTGCTGGCGGCGGCCCTGCTGCTCGCCGGCTGCGGCGACGACGCCCGCGCGCCGACGCAGGCGCCGCCGGCCACGGTCACCACCACGGTCGTCGCCGAACGCGGCTGGAGCGATGCGATCGAGGCGCTGGGCACCGCGCGCGCGAACGAATCGGTGCTGGTCACCGCGAAGGTCACCGAAACGGTGGTGCGCGTCGCGTTCGAGGATGGCGACGTGGTCGAGGCCGGCGACGTGCTGGTCGATCTGTCGGGCCGGGCCGAAGTGGCCGGCCTCGCCGAGGCCGCGGCGGAATACCGCGAGTCGGAACGGCAGTACCAGCGCCTGCAGCAGCTGATCGCGCAGAAGCTCATTCCCGCCAGCCAGCTCGACGCGCAGCGCGGCACGATGGAAACGGCGAAGGCGCGGCTGGACGCCACCCGCGCACGGCTGTCCGACCGGGTGATCACGGCGCCGTTCGCCGGCGTGCTCGGTTTCCGCCAGGTGAGTCCCGGCACGCTGGTGACGCCGGGGACCACCATCGCCAGCCTCGACGATATCTCGACCATCAAGCTGGACTTCACCGTTCCGGAAACCTACCTCTCGGCGCTCGCCCCGGGGCAGGCCGTCACCGCGCGCAGCAAGGCGTGGCCGGATCGCGAATTCAGCGGCGTCGTCACCGGCGTCGATTCGCGGGTCGATCCGGTCACGCGCGCGGTCACCGTGCGTGCGGAGCTGCCCAACCCGGATCGCGCCCTGCGCCCCGGCATGCTGCTGTCGGTCGACGTGTTCCAGCCCGAGCGGCGTGCGCTGGTGATCCCGGAGATCGCCGTGGTGCAGGTCGCGGACGCCGCCCACGTCTTCGTCGTCGACGCCGGAGACACCGTCGCGCAGCGCGCGGTCGTGACGGGTGCGCGGCGGCCGGGTGACGTCGAAATCGTGAAAGGGCTGGCGGCCGGCGAGCGCATCGTCGTCGACGGCGTGGTGAAACTGCGCGACGGCATGGCGATCGTCGAGGCGCCGCAGGCCGCCGACGCCCCGGCCACCGGCGCCGCGAAGGCGGACTGACGCCATGCTGCTTTCCGACCTGTCGATCCGCCGCCCGGTCTTCGCGACCGTGATGAGCCTGCTGCTGGTCGTCGTCGGCGTGATCGCGTTCACCCGGCTCACGCTGCGCGAACTGCCGAACATCGACCCGCCGATCGTCTCGGTGCAGGTGAACTATCCCGGCGCATCGGCCGCGGTGGTCGAGACGCGCATCACGCAGGTGCTGGAAGACGCCGTGGCCGGCATCGAAGGCATCGAGACCGTGGAATCGCGCAGCCGCAACGGCCGCGCCGACGTCACGCTCGAGTTCTCGCTGAGCCGCGACATCGAGGCCGCGGCGAACGACATCCGCGACGCCGTCAGCCGCGTGCTGGACCGCCTGCCGGAGGAAGCCGATCCGCCGGAGATCGAGAAGGTCGAATCCGACGCCGAGGTGATCCTCTGGCTCAACATGAGCTCGGAGAACCTCGACACGCTCGCACTGAGCGATTACGCCGAACGCTACGTCGTCGACCGGCTGTCGAGCCTCGACGGCGTGGCGCAGGTGCGCGTCGGCGGGCAGCAGCGATATTCCATGCGCATCTGGCTCGATCGCGAGGCGCTCGCCGCGCGCGGCCTCACGGTGAACGACGTCGAGAACGCGCTGCGGCGCGAGAACGTCGAGCTGCCGGCGGGCACGCTCGAATCCCGGGACCGCGACTTCACGCTGCGTGTCAGCCGCGCCTACCTGCAGGCGGCGGATTTCGCGCAGCTCACGCTCGCCAAGGGCGACGACGGCCACCTCGTGCGCCTCGGCGACGTCGCCCACGTGGAGCGCGCGTCGGCGGAACGCCGCGCGTATTTCCGCGGCAACGGCCAGCCCAACGTCGGCCTCGGCATCGTCAAGACGTCGACGGCCAACAGTCTCGACGTCGCCCGCGCGGTGAAGGACGCGCTGCCGTCGATCCAGGCCACGCTGCCGGCGGGCACGCGCATCTTCGTCGCGTTCGACGCCACGGTGTTCATCGACGCCTCGGTCGATCGCGTCTACATGACGCTGCTGGAAGCCGTCGCGCTGGTGCTGGTCGTCATCTTCCTGTTCCTCGGCAGCGCGCGCGCCGCGCTGATCCCGGCGGTGACGGTGCCGGTATGCCTGGTCACGGTGTTCATCGCGCTGTGGGCGTTCGGCTACACGCTGAACCTGCTGACGCTGCTGGCGCTGGTGCTGTGCATCGGCCTCGTGGTCGACGACGCGATCGTCGTGCTGGAGAACATCCAGCGCCGCGCCGACCTCGGCGAACCGCCGCTGGTGGCCGCGCGCCGCGGCACGCAGCAGGTGGCGTTCGCGGTGGTGTCGACGACCGCGGTGCTGGCGGCGGTGTTCCTGCCGATCGGCTTCATGGAAGGCAATACCGGCCGGCTGTTCCGCGAGCTGTCGGTGGCGATGGCGTCGGCGGTGATGATCTCGGCGTTCGTCGCGCTGACGCTGACGCCGATGATGTGTTCGCTGCTGATCCGCAAACATGGCGAGCCGAAGGGTGTCAGCGGCTGGCTGCAGGGACGGATCGGCGAGTTTGGTGCCCGCTACGGCGGGCTGCTGTCGCGGCAGGTGCGGCGCCCGCGGCGATTCGCGGCGCTGGCGCTCGCGGGCGTGGTGGCCGGCTTCGCCGTCGCGATCGGGCTGGTGTTCGTCGTGCCGGCGGAGCTGGCGCCGCCCGAGGACCGCGGCGCCTTCTTCGTCACCGTGTCCGGGCCCGAAGGCGCCGGCTACGACTACACCGTGGCGCAGATGCAGGAAGTGGAGCGGCGCATCGGGAAGTACGTCGGCGAGGGGCAGCCGATCGACCGCGTCAACACGCGCGTGCCCGCCGGCTTCGGCGGCGGCGGCGAGATGCACACCGGCCAGGCGATCGTGCTGCTGAAGGCGTGGAACGAGCGCGACACCAGCACCGGCGACCTCGTGGAAGAAGTGCGCGCCGATCTGGCGTCGCTGCCGGGCGTCGTCGCGCGGCCGCAGGTGCGCACCGGCCTCGTGCGCAGCGGCGGGCAGCCGCTGCGGGTGGTTCTGGGCGGGCCCGACTACGCCGAGCTCGCGGACTGGCGCGACCGCGTGCTGGCGCGGCTGGAAGCCAATCCGCGGCTGTACGGCGTGGATTCCGATTTCCAGGAAACGCGGCCGCAGCTGCGGGTCGAGATCGACCGCGCGCGCGCCGCCGACCTCGGTGTGCCGGTGCAGGAAATCGGCCGCACGCTGGAGACGATGATGGGCTCGCGCCGCGTCACGACATACGTCGAGGACGGCGAGGAGTACGACGTGATCCTGCAGGCGCAGGACGAAGACCGGCGCTCGCCGGCCGATCTGGACAATCTGTACGTGCGCTCGTCGACCAGTGGCACGCTGGTGCCGCTGTCCAACCTCGTGGCCCTGAAGGAACTCGCCGAGCCGGGCCAGTACAACCGTTTCAACCGCCTGCGCGCGATCACGGTGTCGGCGGGCCTGGCGCCGGGCTACACGCTCGGCGAGGCGCTGGAGTTCACCCGGCAGGTGATCGCCGAGGAACTGCCCGACCGCGCGCAGATCGACTACAAGGGCGAATCGCGCGAATACCAGCGTGCCGGCGGCGCGATCGTGTTCACGCTGGGCATGGCGGTGCTCGTGATCTTCCTCGTGCTGGCAGCGCAGTTCGAAAGTTTCCTGCATCCGCTGACCATCATGCTGACGGTGCCGCTGGCGATGTTCGGCGCGATGATCGGGCTGTGGGTCACCGGCAATTCGCTGAACCTGTTCAGCCAGGTCGGCATCGTGATGCTGGTCGGGCTGGCGGCGAAGAACGGCATCCTGATCGTCGAGTTCGCGAACCAGCTGCGCGACGAGGGCCGCACGGTCGGGCAGGCGATCGTGGAGTCGGCGACGGTGCGCATGCGGCCGATCCTGATGACCTCGATCGCGACGATCATGGGTGCGCTGCCGCTGGTGCTCGCCGGCGGTCCGGGTTCGGCGAGCCGCGCGACCATCGGCATCGTCGTGATCTTCGGCGTCGCGTTCTCGACGCTGCTGTCGCTGCTGGTGGTGCCCGCGTTCTACGCGCTGCTCGCGCCGTTCACGCGGTCGCCGGACGCGATCACGCGGCGGCTTGAAGTGCTGGAGAGGGAGACGCCTCCGGTCGGGGGCATCGCGTAGCCCGGGCTTTCGCGCCTGGAGGCGCGCCTGCGGACGCGGCCTAGCGGGTGGCGACGAGGGTCCAGAGGCCGAACAGGCCTTCACGGGCCGACCAGACGCGATGCCAGCGCGCATCGCGGAAACCCGCGGCGCGCAGCGCGTCGAGCAGGTCCCAGCCGAAGTGGTAGAAACACAGCACGCCGCCCGACACCGGATCGCCGTGGATCTCCGGTTCGTGCAGGTGCTCGACGTCGCCGTCGGCCCGCAGGCGCGCGCGCACGAGCGTGTGCTCGAACTGCTCGACGAACGGGATCGTCAGCACCAGTCGCCCGCCGGGCTTGAGGCACCGCGCGAATTCGCGCAGGGCGGCCGGATAATCGGGCACGTGCTCGAGCACGTCGAAACTGCCGATCGCGTCGAGCGATGCGTCGGCGAAGCCGGCGCCGGTGACGTCGCGTTCGACGAGCCCGCCCCGGCCGCCGAGGGACTCGAACCACGCCTGCAGCTTCGGCCGCGTGCGCGCGTCGAGGCCGTATTCGCTGCCTTCGGCCTGCGCGCAGACGGCCTGCAGCCAGACGAACGCGGCCGAGGCCTGTTCGGTCAGCCAGATCCGGTCGGTGCCGAGGTCGCGGCCTTCGCAGACCAGCGCCATCGCCGCGCGATTGCGCGCGGTGAGCCGGCAGCGCGGGCACACGAGTTCCTCGCGAAGGTTCGCCCGCGGACCCGCCGCATGCGACGGAATCGCGAAACGCACCGGCGCCCGGCACAGCCCGCACCAGCCCGGCCAGCCGTCTTCGCCGGCGGCCTGCGCCACTTCGCACTGCAGGCGGTACTGCGCGTCCAGCTGCGCCCGGCCGGCGGGCTCGAGCGCCTGCCAGTCGGTCCACGACGACCACGCGCGCGACAGCGGCGGCTCGGCCGCGGGCGCGACGGGTATCCAGCGACGCAGTCGTTCGAGAAGCCGCATCAGTCGAGCAGCGGCGTCGCCAGCACCTTCGACGGGCGGCCGGTGAGCGCCTGCACGCGTTCGCGCAGGTCCTCGCGCGAGATCTCGCGCAGCTCCAGCAACTCGCGCACGACGTCGTCGAGGTCATGCTCGCCCTTCGTGCGGGTGCGGATCTCCTTGTCGAGCGCCGCGAACAGCTGGACGGCGCGCGCCGTGCGTTCGTGCCGCGAACGGTCGCTGGTGAGCGTCGACACGTCCTCGCCGTGACCGCGCATCCACGCGTGCGCGCGCGCGGCACGCGAATCGCTCAGCAGGCGGGCGCGGTGCAGCAGCTCGATCGAATAGAACTCGGCCAGGCCTTCGGCGATCCAGTCGTCGCCGTCGGCGCCGCGCACGCGGGTGATCACGTGCACCAGTTCGTGCACCAGCGTGCTCGTCCCGTTCTCGCTGATCAGTGGACGGTCGGCGTGCAGGAACAGCGAGCGCGGGCCGGACAGGCCGCCGCGCCACATCGGGTCGCCGGCGCTGACGATCAGCAGCTTCGAGGGCAGGTCGCCGAACACGTCGCGGAATTCCGGCACCAGCGCATTGAAGAACGCGAGCATGTCGACGCGGCGCACGTCGTCGTTCCGCGGCCCGACGACGGCCACGTGCGTGTCGTCGAAGTCCTCGCGGCGCGCGCCGATGTCGCCGGCGATGATCCAGCCGACCGGCCGGTCGAAACTGCGCTCGGGGTTCACGACGACGAAATCGTTGCCGCGGCTGCTGCGCACGTACGGCGTGTCGGCGCCGTTCCAGCCTTCGGGCAGGCGGAAATGCAGTCGCGCGCGCGAGTCGGCGCCCTTCGTCGTGCGCACCACGGAGGCCGGTACCAGGTCGTCGCCGCGGACGATCGCCCAGTCGTCGGTGATGCGTGCGTCGTAGCCGCCCTTGCCGCGGCGCGCGTCGACGCGGTAGCGGTAACGCAGCTGCGACGGGGCGTCGCGCGGCGGCTTCCACGTCAGGGTGTCGCCGTCACGGTCGAGGGTGCCGTCGCCGCGCACGGCTTCGTAGCGGTCCGCCGGCATGTCGAATTCGATCGATCCGACGCGGCCGTCGCCCGGCGCCAGCGCGATCTCGACGAGCGCGGTGCCGGCTTCGGGATCGAATCCGATCGTGTAGTCGACGTCGTACGAGGGCCGTGCGGCGGCGGCCGGCAGCGCGACGGCGGACACGAGCAGCGCGACGAGGCCGAACGGCCAGCGGCAGGTGGATTTCTTCATGGGCCGCGATTATGCCGCACCCATTCCGCGACGAAGACCGCCGTGGCTGAAGCCACGTTCAGGCTTTCGACCGCGCCGGTACCGGGAATCGCGAGCCGCAGCGCGGCGACGCCGGCGAGCGCCGGGTCGATGCCGGTCTGTTCGGCGCCCATCATCAGCAGCAGCCGCGGCGGCATCGGCGTGCGGAACAGCGAATCGCCGCCGCGCACCACCGTCGCCGCCGGCACGAAACCGGCCGAGCGCAGCTGCGCCAGCGCGTTGTCCGGGCGGCCGAGCCGCACGAGCGGCACGCGTTCGGCGCCGCCTTCGGCGACACGCGCGGCGGCGCCCGAGAGCGCGAGCGTCGAGTGCTTCGGCAGCAGCAGGCCGGCGACGCCGAAATGCGCGGCGGTGCGCAGGATCGCGCCGAGGTTGTGCGGATTGCCTACGCCGTCGAGCCAGATCGCCAGCTGCGGCCCGGCGGGCAGATCGCGCAACCACGCCGACAGGTTCGCCTCCGCGGCCGGCGCGGTGGCGAACACGACGCCTTCGTGGTGGTCGCTGCCCGACAACCGTCGCAGGTCCTCGTCGCCGACGACCGTGTAGCCGAGCCGGTGCTTAACGCAGTGCGCGACGACCTCGCGGAACGCTCCCAATCGCGATTCGAGCAGCCAGACCTTGCGCAGGTCGTCGCGCCGCGCCGCGAACATCGCCAGACACGCGTTGACGCCGTGCAGCCGCTGTTCGCGGGGCTCGCGCGCGTCCGGTCCGGTCACGTCGGCCGACGAAGGCCGCGCGCCGCGGTGCCCGCCGGCATCGCGGCGCGCGGCGTCGGCGCGCGAGGCATCGGCGCGCTGCTGTTCGCGCTGGCGCTTGTCGGGCCGCTTGCCCGGCGGGCCGCGATAGGGGCTGTCGCTCATCGGCGTTCCCGGACGGGCGGGGCGGGTGGCGTCGGCGCCTTCGGCGGTGCGCGGCCGAAATCGACCGCCGATTCCGCGGCGAGCCACGCGAGCGCGGCGTAGGCCGCGACCTGCTGGTCGAGCGCCTCGGGGTCGACCTTGTCGAGCGTGTCGTTCGCGGTGTGGTGCCAGTCGAAATAATCGCTGCCGTCCTGTGCCAGCTGCGCCCACGGCGTGCCGCGCGCCGTCGCCGGCAGCACATCGGGACCCGGCCCCGCCGTCGGGACGTCGGCCTCGGTGACGATGCCCAGTGGCGCGAGCACCGTGCCGATCGCCTCGACCACCGGCCACGCCGCCGGGGCGACGCCGGCACGCAGCGCGTAGATGCGGCCGGCGCCGAAGTCGCTCTCGGCGACGAGCTGGTGCGCGTCGACGCCCGCTTCGTCGAGCGCCGCGGCATACGCCTTGCCGCCGTACAGGCCGGATTCCTCGTTCGCCCACGCGACGACGCGCACCGTGCGCCTCGGCGCGCGGCCGGCGGCCTTGATCAGCGCGCCCGCGGCCATGCCGATGCCGACGCCGGAGGCATCGTCGATCGCCCCGGTGCCGAGATCCCACGAATCGAGATGCCCGCCGATGACCACGACCTCGTCCGGCAGCTCGCGTCCGACGATCTCGCCGATCACGTTGTGCGAGGTGTACGTGCCCGCGACGCCGGCATCGATGTCGAGCCGCACGGTCACCGGCACGTCGCGCGCGAGCATCCGCGCCAGCTGGTCGGCATCGGGGTTGGACAGTGCCGCGGCGGGAATCTTCGCGACGCCCTCGGCGTACTTCATCGCGCCGGTATGCGGCAGCCGGTCGCGATCGGTGCCGACCGAACGGATCAGCAGCGCCGCGGCGCCCTTGCGCGCGGCCTCGACCGCACCCCCGCCGCGGATCGCCGACGCCGGCGTATAGCCGTGCCCGTCGCGATGCCGCTCCATCCGGAGATCGACGAACGCGATCCTGCCGGCGAGGCTGCCGTCGGGCGCGGCCTTCAGCGCGTCGAAGTCCCGGAAGCGCACGACCCGCGCGTCGAGCACGCCGCCGGTGCCGATGCTGCCTCCGAGGGCGGTGATCGCCAGCGGCTGCGGAAACGGGGCCAGCACCTGCGCCGATTCCGCGCCGCGCCGCCACACCGGAAAGGTCACCGGTTCCAGCCGCACACGGTCGTAGCCGAGCGCCTCGAACTTCGCCTTCGCCCACGCCACCGCGCGCGCGTCGGCCGGCGTGCCGGCGAGACGCGGACCGATCTCGGTCGTCAGCGATTCGACCAGCGCGTACGCCTCGTTGTCGGCGAGCGCGCGGTCGCGCAGCGCCGCCGCGTGCGCCAGGTCGTCGGCGTCGAACGCCGCCGGCGCCGTGGACGCGGCGACCGGAGCGGCGAGTGCCGTGGCGACGGCGAAAGCGAATGGAACGAACGGCGACGACAGGGGCATCTTCGGACTCCGGAAAATGAAGCCGGCCCCGAAGGGCCGGCGGCAACGCGGTGCGACGCGCCGGTCAGCGCTTCAGGGCATCGCGGATTTCGGTGAGCAGTTTCACTTCTTCGCTCGGCACCGGGTCGGGCTTGGCCTCTTCCCTGCGCTTCATCCGGTTGATCGCCTTGACGACGAGGAAGATCGCGAAGGCGACGATCGCGAAATCGAGCATCGTCTGGATCAGCAGGCCGTACTGCAACAGCACCGCCGGTACCTCGGCCCCGGTCGCATCGACGGTGGCCGGTGACAGCACGACCGCGCGGTCGGAGAAATCGACGCCGCCGGTGATCATGCCGAGCAGCGGCATCACGATGCCGTCGACGAACGCCGTGACGATCTTGCCGAACGCGGCGCCGATCACGATGCCGACCGCGAGGTCGACCACGTTGCCGCGCATCGCGAATTCCCTGAACTCCGACATCATCCCCATGCACATGACTCCCGTCGACGTTTCCCCCGGCCCGGGCAATCTACACCGCGGTCAGACGATGTGTCCCGCCAGCGTCGGCAGCCCGTCGACCCGGGCCTCGAACCGGTCGCCGCGCTGCAGCGCCGCGACGCCGGCCGGCGTGCCCATGAACACCAGGTCGCCGGCCTTCAGCGCATAGAGCTTCGAGAGTTCGTGCAGCACTTCGGGCACCGGGAACACCATCTGGTCGAGCGTGGATTCCTGCCGCGTCTCGCCGTTCACCTGCAGGCGGATACGCCGTGCGCCCGGCTCGCCGACAGCCGCGGCCGGCACCAGCGCGCTCGCCGGCGCGGAATGATCGAAGCCCTTGCCGGTGTCCCACGGCAGGCCCTTGGCCTTGGCCGCCGATTGCAGGTCGCGCCGCGTCAGGTCGAGGCCGACGCCGTAGCCGAACACCAGCGACATCGCGTCGTCGACGGCGACCACGCCGTGCGCGTCGCGACCGAGCGCGACGACCAGTTCGACCTCGTGATGCAGGTCGGCCGTGGCGGGCGGATACGGCACCGCGCCGCCGCCGGCGACGATCGCGTCGGCGGGTTTCGTGAAGAACACCGGGTTGCCGCGATCGACCGTCGCGCCCATCTCCTTCGCGTGCTCGGCGAAATTGCGGCCGATGCAGTAGATGGGGTGGACGGGGAAGCGCGCGGAGGTGCCTTCCAGTTGCTTCAGCGTCTCCTTGTCCAGTTCTTC
>CAMPHE010000012.1 GCA_946885815.1 uncultured Arenimonas sp. | reverse complement strand
TCACCGCCGGCTGCTTCCTCGCGCGCTTCACCGAAGGCCAGCGCTGGGCGCACCTGGACATCGCCGGCGTCGCCAACGGCGAAGGCCGCAAGGGCATGTCCACCGGCCGCCCGGTCGGGCTGCTGGCGCAGTGGCTGATCGACCGGGCCGACGCCGGCGCGGCATGAGCGCGCGCGTCGACTTCTACCTGATCGTCGGCGAACGCTTCCGCGACCAGCCGCTGCAGCTGGTCGCGAAGCTCGCGCAGAAGGCGTTCGCGAGTGGGCAGCCGACGCTGGTGCTCGCGCGCGACCGGGAACAGGCCGAGGCGCTCGACGACCAGCTGTGGGACATGGGCGAGGACGAATTCATCCCGCACCAGATCGCCGGCATGGATGAAGACGAGGACGAGGCCGACGTGCTGATCGTGCCGCCCGGCATCGACGCACCGATGCGGCCGCTCGTGATCAACCTGCGCGACGCGGCGGTGGAAGGCGGTTTCGCGCGGGTGCTGGAAGTCGTCCCCGCCGATGCGTCGGCGCGGGAACCGTCGCGGGAACGGTGGCGTCAGTACGCCGCGCGCGGCCTGCCGGTCGCCAAGCACGACATGTGACGCGTCACCGCGCGGCGTCGGCCCCGGCGAACAGCGCATCGAAGGCGGCGCGCCGCGTGGTCCCGCCGGACGCGCCCGCACCGACCTCGACGCCGTCGCGGCGCAGTACGTAGCGCTCGCAATCGAAGCACAGCTGCAGTTCCCACGCGTGGCCGTCGGACGAATACGCGAGCGCGTGCGTGGGGCGCGTCGCCGCACCGCCGGCCGCCGGCTTCGCGTCCTTCAAGGCCTCGGCCGCGACTTCGCGCGCGAGTGCGTAGCGGGCGATGGTGTCGCCGGCCACCGTGGCTTCGTCGGCGCCGGCCGCGTCGTACCGGACGAACCGCACGTCGTAGGCGTTCGCCAGCGCCTGCAGCGCCTGCTGCTCGGCGGTCGGCACGACCGCCTCGCCGTCGGGTCCGAACGTCGCGAAGGCGCTGCCGTCCTCGCGCCACGACTCGGCGATGCCGCCGTCGCGGACGACTTCGATCACCGGCGCGGCCGGCGCCGCGTCGGCGGCGGGCGGCGCGGCGCCGTCCTCGGCGATGGCCCCGCCGGCGGCGAAGAGGGCGGGCAGCATCCACAGGGCGGAAAACGGGGCGTGGCGGGACATCGGGTTACTCCTGTCGGGTGGCGAGCACGGCTTCCACGGCGTCGATCGCGCGTGGAACGCCCTCGGTGAGTACTTCATGGCCGGTCTTCGTGATCGCCACATCGTCCTCGATGCGGATCCCGATCCCCTGCCACTTCGACGCGACGCCCCGGGCGCCGGGCGGGATGTAGAGGCCGGGCTCGATCGTGAAGACCATGCCCGGCTCCAGTTCGCGGAACTCGCCGGCGACCTTGTAGTCGCCGACGTCGTGCACGTCCAGCCCGATCCAGTGGCCGGTCTTGTGCATGTAGAAGCGCTTGTACGACTCGCTCGCGAGCGCCTGTTTCAGCGTGCCCTTGAGCAGGCCGAGCGACAGCAGGCCGTCGGCGAGCACCTCGACCGCGGCCTGGTGGCCGGCGATCCACGGTCGGCCGGGTCGCGCCTGCGCCAGCGCCGCCTGCTGCGCCTCGAGCACCAGCGCGTACAGCGCGCGCTGCACTTTCGAAAAGGTGCCGTTCACCGGCCACGTGCGGGTGATGTCGGACGCGTAGCCGGCGTATTCGGCGCCGGCATCGCACAGCAGGAGGTCGCCGTCGGCCAGCGGGCCGCGGTTGTCGCGGTAATGCAGCACGCAGGCGTTCGCGCCGGCACCGACGATCGGCTCGTACGCGGCGACCGCGTCGTTGCGTCGCCATTCGTGCACCAGCGCGGCCTCCACTTCGTATTCGCGGCCGCCGACGCGCGTCGCGCGCATCGCGGCGACCTGCGCCTGTGCCGCGACCGCCGCGCAATGCCGCATCAGCCGCAGTTCGGCCGGACTCTTGAACAGCCGCAGCTCGTGCAGCAGGTGGCCGAGTTCGAGGAATTCGTGCGGCGGCTGCGCGCCGTGACGCACCTGTTCCCGCACCCGGTTCACCCAGCCGATGAGTTTCAGGTCGAACTCGGTGTCGCGGCCGAAGTGGTAGTAAACCCGCCGGCGCCCTTCGAGCAGGCCGGGCAGGATCTCGTCGAGGTCGGCGATCGGGTACGCGTCGTCGAAGCCGTACTGCGCCGCCGCGCCTTCCGGGCCGGCGCGCGGGCCGTCCCACGCTTCGCGCTCCGGGTCACGCTCGCGGCAGAACAGGAGGGTCTCGCCGTGGCGCCGGCCGGGTACCAGCACCAGCACCGCCTCCGGTTCGGGGAAGCCGCCGAGATACCAGAAGTCGCTGTCCTGGCGGTACGGATAGTGCGTGTCGTGGCTGCGGATGCGCGCCGGTGCGCTCGGCAGGATCAGGATCGCGTCCTCGCCCGCCATGCGCATCAGCTGCCGGCGCCGGCGCGCGAACTCGGCGGCGCGGATCGCCGGCGCGGCCATCTCAGTTCAGCTTGCGGCGGTGCCGCGGGCCGAGCACGCAGTCGCTGTGCACCAGCATCACGGCGACGCGCACGAACTCGGCGACTTCACCCAGCGCCTCCTCGTCGGCTTCCGGCTCGTCGTAGGCGAGCTCGCTGCCGGTGATGCGTGCGAGATCGGCGATCGCTTCCGCCGAATCCTCCGACAGCGGCGGCGACTCGCCGGCCGCGAGTCCGAAACCACCGAGGAAGCCGCGGCCCCACGCCATCAGCGCGTCGCCGCGCTCGTCGACCGGACTGTCGTCGTCGGGAAGCAGCAGTTCGAACTCGAAATCGGTGGATTCCAGCTGCTGCACGCTGGCGCGGTAGAGCTGGTCGAGCAGGCCGTCGGGCTCCGGCGCCGACAGCAGCGGGTCGGCCATCACCGCGGCGAACCAGCCGCGGCGATCGTGCGGGCCGCCGCCGGCGAGCCAGCCGCAGAGCGAGCCGTGCAGCTCGGCCGGTTCGAGCCCCGTCTCGAGCGCGCGCAGCGCGTCGGCGAGTTCGGCGTAGCCCGGTAGCGGCGCGGTCGACATGTGAATTCCGGAAGATGAACGAGCGGCATTCTAGCAAGGCGCGCCCGGGCGCTTGTGGGCCTGTGGGCACCCCCCTACACTGCCGCGAAGGATGATCGAACGGTACGGATCGGGGGATTCCGGCCCATGGCGCGAGCGCGAGGACTGGGCGGATCCACAGCCGTGTGCGCGCTGCTGACGGCGTACTGCGCGCCGGCGCACGCGGCGGCCGCCGCGCTGGTCGCGTCGCGCGGATGGATTTCCCAGATCCTGCTGCTGGCGCTGGCGGCCTTCCTCGGCTGGCTGCTGTGGCGCGTCACCAGCCACCGGCGCCGGCAGGAGCGCTCGCTGATGGGCGAGATCCGCGAACGCGAAGAACGCCTGAACCTGGCGCTGTGGGGCTCCGGCGACGAGTTCTGGGACTGGAACATCCGCGACAACAGCCTCTATCGCCTCGGCGCGCACCAGCTGCTCGGCCAGGGCAGCCGGGAAGAGATGACGACCGACGACTGGCGCACGCAGTCGGTCCATCCCGACGACCTGGCGCGGGTGCAGAAGCTGCTGCAGGAACACATCGTCGGCCATACCGAGGTATTCGAATCCGAGCACCGCATCCGCAACGCCCGCGGCGAGTGGGTGTGGGTGCGTTCGCGCGGCAAGGTGGTCGAGCGCGACAGCGCCGGCAGCCCGCTGCGGATGGCCGGCACCGCGCGCGACATCACCGTGATCCGCCGCGCCGAGCGCGAGCGGCGCGTCGCGCTCGAGGTGCTGCGCAGCATGAGCGAGGCGGTGGCGGTGATCGACCTCGATTTCCGCTTCATCTCGGTCAACCCGGCGTTCTCGCGCATCACCGGCTACAGCGAGGAGGAAGTGATCGGGCAGAACAGCAAGCTGCTCGACTCCAGCCAGCACAGCGCCGAGTTCTACCGGCGCGTGCGCGACGTGCTGGAGCGGACCGGCCACTGGGCCGGCGAGATGTGGCAGCGGCGCAAGGACGGCGAGGAATTCCTCGGCTGGATCGAGATGAGCGAGGTGCGCGACGCGATGGGCGTGCGCAGCCACTTCGTCGCCGTGGTGAACGACATCACCGACAAGAAGCGCGCCGAGCAGGAACTGCGCTACCTCGCGAACTACGACACGCTGACGGGCCTGCCGAACCGCGCGCTGCTGAGCGAGCGCCTCGGCCGCGCGATCGTGCGCGCGCGGCGGCAGGAGACGCGGGTCGCGGTGCTGTTCCTCGACCTGGACCGTTTCAAGGACATCAACGATTCGCTCGGCCACGCCGCCGGCGACCGGTTGCTGAAAGCGGCGGCGACGCGGCTGCAGGCCACCGTCGGTGCGTCCGACACCGTCGCCCGGCTCGGCGGCGACGAGTTCACCGTGGTGCTGGAGGACGTCGAGTCGGTGCCGGCGGTCGAGCGCATCGCGCGCGAGATCCTCACCGCGTTCTCGATGCCGCTGGAGGTCGACGAGCGCCATGACGTGTCGATCACCCCGTCGCTCGGCATCAGCCTCTATCCGGACCACGCACTGGTGCCGACCGACCTGCTGAAGTTCGCCGACACCGCGATGTACCAGGCGAAGGCGGAAGGCCGGAACACGTACCAGATCTACAACGAGACGATGGATGCCGAATCGCGCCGGCGCGCGACGATCCTCGCCTCGCTGCGCAAGGGCATCGACCGCGGCGAGTTCCGCCTCGTCTACCAGCCGCGGATGGCGCTGGCGGACGGGCGCATCACCGGCGTCGAGGCGCTGCTGCGCTGGCACAGCGCCGAGCTGGGCGAGATCAATCCGGTCACGTTCGTGCCGCTCGCCGAGGAATCGGGCCTGATCCTGCAGATCGGCGAATGGGTGCTGGCCGAGGCGCTGCAGACGCTCAAGCGCTGGCGCGCGAACGGGCTGCACGAGATCTCCATCGGCATCAACGTGTCGGTACTGCAGCTGCTGCGCGGCAACCTGCCCGAAGTGTTGCGCACGCTGATCCACGATCTCGGCGTGCCGGCCAGCCGCATCGAGCTGGAGGTCACCGAATCGATGGTGATGCAGAACGCCGAGCAGACCACGCACGTGCTCAACGAGCTGCGCAAGCTCGGCGTCACGCTCGCGATCGACGACTTCGGCACCGGCTATTCGTCGCTCGTGTACCTGAAGCGGCTGCCGATCGACACGCTGAAGATCGACAAGGAATTCATCGGCGACCTGACGCGCGACCCGGACGACGAGGCGATCACCGCGACCGTGATCACGATGGGCCACTCGCTCGGCCTGAACGTCATCGCCGAAGGCGTGGAGAGCGAACAGCAGCTGAGCTACCTGCGCGAACAGGGCTGCGACGAGATCCAGGGCTTCTGGCTGTCGCCGCCGCTCGACGCGCACCGCTGCCTCGCCTTCATCCGCAGCTGGCAGCCGAGCACGGTGGCGGCGATTCCGGCGCCGTATTGACCGCCTCCCCCGGCGCACGGACACTTCCCCGCGATGAACCCGACCGACCCCGTCGAACAGCTGCAGGCCCTGGCCGAACGCTTCGAGCGCCTCGCCGAGCAGCACCGTCGCCTGCTGGAGGAGAACCGCAGCCTGCGCCACGGCCAGGAACAGCTGGTGTCGGAGCGCGCGCAGCTGCTGAACAAGAACGAGCAGGCGCGCTCGCGCGTCGAAGCGATGATCACGCGGCTCAAGTCGCTGGAGAACAACGCGTGAGCGAGCCGGTCAACGTCCGCATCCTCGACCGCGAGTTCACCGTCGGCGTCGAACCGGGCGAGCGCGACAGCCTCGTCGCCGCGGCCACGCTGCTCGATTCGCGGATGCGCGAACTGCGCGGCAGCAACCGCATGGCGGCGCTCGACCGCGTCGCGGTGCTCACCGCCCTCAACCTCGCGCACGAGCTGCTGCAGCTGCGCACGCAAGCCGAGCAGCGCGACCAGGCGATCAACCGCACGCTGGGTGAACTGAACCGGAAGCTGGACGGACTTTTCGACGCGCCGCGCTGACCGGTTCACGATTTTTTTCGGTGACCGGCCCTATACTCCCGACCGTCCTCTGCCGTGTTGGACAGCGTGTCGAACATTGCGCCTTGTCCCATAAACACGACCCGGGAATCCGGCCCGACCGTGGTGTGCATGTCCGCCCCCGTGCGGAAAGCCTGAAGCGGCGGTCCGGGTACCCACTTGATCCTTGGGATCAAGGTCGTTTGGCACGCATCGGCATGGTGGAGGAACTTTCTTGAAGCCGACCCGGGCCGCGACACGTCGAGAGATGCGCGCGGCCCGTGCCGCATTGGGCGTCCCGCAACGCCTCGCCGCCGCCGACGCGGTGGCCGCCGCGGTCGCCGCGCGTCCGGAGCTGCGCGCCCCGGGCTATGTCGCCGGTTACTGGGCGGTCGGCGGCGAGTTGCCGCTGCACCGCGTGCAGACGCAGCTGGCGCCCGGCCAGGTGTGGTGCCTGCCGGTGGTGCAGGGCGACGCGACGCTGCGGTTCGCACCGTGGCGCGCCGGCGACGCGACGGTCGCCAACCGGTTCGGCATTCCCGAACCCGCGGTCGACCCCGCCTCGACGCTCGACGCGACCGAACTGGCGGTCGTGCTCGTGCCGCTGGTCGCGTTCGACGACGCCGGCCACCGGCTCGGCATGGGCGGCGGCTACTACGACCGCACGTTCGCGTTCCGGCGCACGACCGCGGCGCCGCCGTGGCTGGTCGGCGTCGGTTACGCGCTGCAGCAGGTGGCGGACGCCGATGCGCAGGACTGGGACGTGCGGCTGGACGCGGTCGCGACCGAGCGCGGCTGGCACGGCCCGGCCTTCCGGCGATAATGCGCGCATGAAGCACTGGCTGATGAAGTCCGAACCGGACGAGTTCTCGATCGGGATGCTGAAGCGGCGCGGCAGCGAGCCGTGGACCGGCGTGCGCAACTACCAGGCACGCAATTTCATGAAGCAGATGAAGCGCGGCGACCCGGTGCTGTTCTATCACTCCAGCTGCGCGGTGCCGGGCGTGTACGGCGTCGCGGAAGTGGTGGCCGAGGCGTATCCGGACCCCACGCAGTTCCGGAAGAAGTCGCCCTACTTCGACCCGAAGAGCACGCCCGAGGAACCGCGGTGGTGGTGCGTCGACGTCGGCTACGTACGGACGCTGGCCGAGCCCGTCACGCTCGAGCGCCTGCGCGCCGACGCGGAATGGTTCGGCGAGTTCGCGCTGCTGCAGCGGGGCAATCGACTGTCGGTGCTGCCGGTGTCGCCGGCGGAGTACCGGCGCATCCTTTCCTTCGAAGCCTGACCGGAGCCCGCCGATGTCCCGCGACGCGCAGAAGAAACTCGCCGCCGAGAAGGCGTTGGAATTCGTCGAGGAGGGCAGTGTCGTCGGCGTCGGCACGGGCTCGACCGTCGCATTCTTCATCGACGGCCTGGCGCGGATGAAATCGCGGCTCGAAGGCGCGGTGTCCAGTTCCGAGCAGAGCTCGCGGCTGCTGATCGGCCACGGCATCCCGGTGCTCGACCTCAACGCGGTCGGCCCGCTGAAGCTGTACGTCGACGGCGCCGACGAATGCGACCCTTACAACCGGCTGATCAAGGGCGGCGGCGCGGCGCTGACGCGCGAGAAGATCATCGCCGAGGCGAGCGAGCGGTTCGTCTGCATCATCGACGAGGCCAAGCAGGTCGAACTCCTCGGCCGGTTCCCGCTGCCGATCGAAGTGGTGCCGATGGCGCGCAGCCTCGTCGCCCGCGCGATCGTCGCGCTCGACGGCCAGCCCGTCTGGCGCGAAGGCGTCGTCACCGACAACGGCGGCTGGATCCTGGACGTGCACGGCTGGCGCATGACCGACCCGGTCGGCCTCGAGGCGAAGCTCAACCAGATTCCCGGCGTGATCAGCGTGGGCCTGTTCGCGAAACGACCGGCGGACGACGTGATCATCGGCGACCAGCTGCGCTCGAAGCGCCTGTAACGCGGGCCACCATCGGACTCTCTGGAGGAGAGCCCCCTTGGTAAGGGGGCGCGCCGAAGGCGCGGGGATCGGTAGTGATGAGCGTGGGGCCCGCGGTTCGCGCAGCGAACCGTGGGAGTTCCCGAGCGAATGCTCAGGAACTCGCCGCCAGAAGCCGCAGCATCGCCCCCAACCCGCCGTGCAGCGCGCTCACCTCGTAGCCGAGGCGCTTGAGCACGAACGCGGCGGCCGCGGAACGCTCGCCGGTATTGCAGTACACGACGACGCGGCTGCCGGACGGCACCAGGTTCGCGATGTCCTCGCGCAGGCGGTAGAGCGGCACGTTCAGCGAACCGTCGATCGCGCGCTGCTCGTGTTCCTCGGGCATCCGCACGTCGAGCAGCGTCGCGCCGGCCTGCGCGAGGCGGGCGGCTTCCGCCGGCAGCACCCACGACAGCATCGGCGGTTTCAGCACCGCCTCGAACTGCTCGCGCGACAGCCGCATCAGCTGGCCGCCCTGCATCATCCGCACGGTGGCGTTGCGCGGCAGGTTCGACAGCAGCGCGTCCTCGCCGAACGTGTCGCCTTCGCGCAGGTACGCGACCACCTGCGGCGCGCCGTCGAGATACTTCGACACCGACGCCGTGCCCTCGCGCACCACGTAGAAATAGTCGGGCGCGTCGCCCTCGCGCATCACCACTTCGCTCGGCTTCACGGTCACCGGCTGGAACATCTGGAACATCTTCTCGATGTTGCCGGTCGGCAGCCGCGTGAACGCCTGGCTGCGCAGCAGCCGGAACACCCAGTTGTTGCCACCGGGCGACGTGCCGAAGTGGCGGTAGTTCTCGTCGCGGCTCAGCTGGTCCCACGTGATCAGCTTCTCGAGGTAGCGGCGGTCGATCCGCATCACCTTGGCGCGGCCCGAAACGACCTTGGCGGTGAAGCGGCGCGGCACCGCGTCGTTGAGCGAATAGCGCCCGTGCGGTGCGCTGGCGAGATGCGCGACGACGCGACCGTCGGGGTACGTGCAGCGCAGTTCGCCTTCGAGCAGGTAGACCGTGTCGTCGTCGAGGTCGCCGGACTCGAACACGTTCTCGCCGCGCTGGTAGTCGGACACCATCGCCTCGCGCGCGAGCTGCTCGCGGGTTTCCTGCCGCAGCGATTCGAGCGGGAAAAGGCGGGCGAGGCTGTCGGCGGGTACGGGCATGGGTGGTGGCTCCGGGTGACGCGGTTCGAACGGAGTCTAGCGCCGGCGACGTGTCGTTTGGAAACGCGGCAACGAGGTTCGACTTTCCTCGCCCCGGCCACAACGAAAATGGGCCCCCTTTGCAGGGGGCCCATTCTCGTTGTGGCTGGGGGACTAGGATTCGAACCTAGATAGGCAGAGTCAGAGTCTGCAGTCCTACCATTAGACGATCCCCCAATTCCGGGACCGCGCCAGTCTACGCAGCGATCAACGCTTCGAGAACTGGGTCGCGCGGCGCGCCTTGTGCAGGCCGACCTTCTTGCGCTCGACCTCGCGGGCGTCGCGGGTCATGAAGCCGGCCTTGCGCAGCTCGGACTTCAGGGTTTCGTCGTACTCCACCAGCGAGCGGGCGATGCCCAGGCGGATCGCGCCGGCCTGGCCGGTGATGCCGCCACCCTCGACCGTGACCGAGATGTCGAACTGGTCGCTGGTCTTGGTCAGCACGAGCGGCTGGCGCACGATCATGCGCGAGGTCTCGCGACCGAAGAATTCGTCCAGCGGGCGACCGTTGACGACGATCTTGCCAGCGCCCTTGCGCAGGAACACGCGGGCGGTGGAGGACTTGCGACGGCCGGTGCCGTAGTTCTGCTGGATAGCCATGTGTCTGCCTTAAGCCTTGAAGTCCAGCGCCTGCGGCTGCTGGGCGGAGTGCGGATGCTCGGAGCCCTTGTAGACCTTGAGCTTGCGGAACATCGCGCGGCCGAGCGGGTTCTTCGGGAGCATGCCCTTGACGCCGATCTCGATCACGCGCTCCGGGTGCGCGTCCAGCGCCTGGCCGAGCGACTCGGTCTTCAGGTTGCCGACGTAGCCGGTGAAGCGGTGGTACTTCTTGTCGGCCAGCTTGTTGCCGGTGACGTGGATCTTCTCGGCGTTGATCACGACGAGGTAATCGCCGGTATCGACGTGCGGGGTGAACTCCGGCTTGTGCTTGCCGCGCAGGCGACGCGCGAGTTCGGTGCACAGGCGGCCGAGCGTCTTGCCGCTCGCGTCGACCACGTACCAGTCGCGCTTCACGGACTCCGGCTTGGCGCTGACGGTCATGGACTTCATGACGGCTCCAAATAAGAAATCGGGGTGGAAAGAAGCGGAATGATAACGGCCCGTCCGGGGCAGCGCAAGTCCGGCCTGACCCTGCGTGCTAGCATCCCGGCATGCCCGCGACGACGACCCTGGCCCCGCGCGATCCGCCGGTTCCGGCGCCCGCGAACGGGCCCGGCGCCGGGCTGGTGGCCCTCGCGGACCGCTGCGTCCAGTGCGGCCTCTGCCTGCCGCACTGCCCCACCTACCAGCTGGATCGACACGAATCCGAGTCCCCCCGCGGCCGCATCGCCTACGCGCGCGCGGTCGCGACCGGGGCGCTCGCGCCGACGCCCGTCGGTGACCTTCATCTCGACCACTGCCTCGGTTGCCGGCGCTGCGAGCCGGTATGTCCCGCCGGGGTGCGCTACGGCGAACTGCTGGTCGCCGCCCGGGCCGCGCAGGCACCGCGCCGTCGGCGGCCGTGGCGCGAACGCGCCGCACTCGCCCTGCTGGCGAGGCCGCGCGCGCTCGACCGGCTGCTCGGCCTGTACCGGCTTCTCGCCGGGATGCTGCCCGGTTCGTGGCGGCCGTTCCCGGTACCGCCCGCGATCGTGAACGCGCCGCCGGTCTCGCCGGCGGCAGCGGCCACGACCGGCGACGTGGCGATCTTCGTCGGCTGCATCGCCCGCCGCTACGAAGCGCCGACGCGGGCGGCGCTCGTGCGGCTGCTCGCCGCCGCGGGTATCGGCGCCCATCACCCCGACGGCCAGGGCTGCTGCGGCGCGGCCGCGCGGCATGCCGGCGCCGCCGCGCAGGGTGACGCGCTCGACCAGGCGAACCGGGAGGCGTTCGCCGGCGCCGGCCCGGTGCTGTGCCTCGCCAGCGGCTGCCACGACACGCTCGCGCGCGGCCTCGACGGCATCGCCGCGGTCGACGACCCGCTGGCCCTGCTCGACCGCGTCGGCGCCCGGCTGCGCTGGCGTCCGTCGACGGCCCGCATCGCCCTGCACCTGCCCTGCACGCAGCGCAGCGTCGTGGGCACGGGGCCGGCGACGCGACGCCTTCTGGCGAGGATTCCCGGCC
Organism: uncultured Arenimonas sp.; assembly: GCA_946885815.1. The sequence continues at coordinate 2,403 of CAMPHE010000012.1, read as the reverse complement.
TGCAGGTCGTCGAGCTGCCCGACACCGGCTGCTGCGGCGCCGCCGGCCTGCACCAGCTGACGGTCCCCGACCGCGCGGCGGCGTTCCGGCAGCCGCTGCTGGAGGCCTTCGCCGCGTCCGGTGCAACGCGCCTGCTGTCGGCGAACATCGGCTGCCGGCTGCACCTGGCCGGCGGCACTACACTGCCGGTCGTGCACCCGATCGACTTCCTCGCCGAGCACCTCGAATGACGCCCGCACGCATGCTCTCCCCGCTCGACCGCCTGCTCGTGGAGGCGCAGCGCGCGCTCGGCACCTCGATCGGCGTGGCGCACGCCGAACGCCCGAACCCCGCCGGCACGGCCCCCGGCCCGGCGCTCGACGCGGCCGACCGCCGCCACGCGGCCGGCCTGATGCGGATCAACCACGCCGGCGAGGTCTGCGCGCAGGCGCTTTACGTCGGCCAGGCCGCGGTGGCGCGCGACGATGCCACGCGCACGCAGCTGCTCGATGCCGCGCAGGAAGAGACCGACCACCTCGCGTGGTGCGCCGACCGCCTGCGCGAGCTGGACAGCCGCCCGAGCCTGCTCAACCCGCTGTGGTACGCCGGCAGCTACGCGATCGGCCTCGCCGCGGGACTGCGCGGCGACGGCTGGAACCTCGGTTTCGTCGTCGAGACCGAGCGCCAGGTCGAAGCGCACCTCGACGAACACCTGCGCACGCTGCCGGCCGGCGACGGTCGCAGCCGCGCGATCCTCGCGACGATGAAGGCCGACGAGGCACGGCATGCCGATCATGCCGAGGCCGCCGGCGCGCGGCCGCTGCCGAAGCCGGTGACGCGGGCGATGGCGTTCGCGTCGGGGGTGATGAAGGCCGTCGCGTACCGGATCTGACGCTACCCGATGAAATTCCCCCGCCTCCACCCGCCCTGGCCCGCGACGGTCTGGACCATCGGCCACTCGACGCTGTCGGCCGACGAGTTCATCGGGCGGCTGCGCTCGCACGGGATGGAAGCGATCGCCGACGTGCGACGGTTTCCGGGTTCGCGCCGGCATCCGCATTTCGCGCGCGAGGCGATGGAAGCGTGGCTGCGCGACGCGGGCATCGCCTATGCGTGGCTGCCGCAGCTGGGCGGGCGGCGGCGGCCGGTGGCCGGGACGCCGAACACGGCGTGGCGCAACGAGTCGTTCCGCGGTTACGCCGACCACCTCTCCAGCCCGGAATTCGCGGAGGGCATGGCGGCGCTGCAGTCCCTCGCGATCGAGCACCGCACCGCGCTCATGTGCGCCGAGACACTGTGGTGGCAGTGCCACCGCTCGCTGATCGCCGACGTGCTGAAGGTGCATGGCGTGCAGGTGCTGCACGTGGGGGCCGCGGAGGCGGAGACGGCGCATCCGTACACGTCGGCTGCGACCGTGGTCGACGGCGAACTCGGCTACGGCGGGCCGCAGCCGACGCTGTTCTGAGACGGGGACTCAAGGCGACGCGAGCTTCAGGCCGACGATGCCGGCGCAGATCAGGCCGATGCAGGCCAGCCGCGGCCACGCGGCCGATTCGCCGAACAGCACGATGCCGAGGATCGCGGTGCCCACGGCACCGATGCCGACCCACACCGCATAGCCGGTGCCGAGCGGAATCTGCTTGAGCGCCAGCGCGAGCAGCCAGAACGATCCCGCCATCGCGACGACGGTGACGGTACTGGCGAGCGGCTTCGTGAACCCGCTGGACGCCTTCAGGCCGACGGCCCAGACGATTTCCAGCACGCCGGCGAAGAACAGGTAGACCCACGCCATCCCGTTCCCCCGCGGTCGTCAGTCGACCAGGTTGCGGCCGTGGAAGAGTTCCTCGATCTCGCGGCGCAGCTGCATCTCGATCCGCTGGCGGTCCTTGAAGCCGAGGTTCTTGGCCTTTTCCTCGAACAGGTAGGTGTCGAGGTCGAAGTCCTTCAGGTGCATCTTCGTGTGGAACAGGTTCTCCTGGTACACGTTGACGTCGACCATCTCGTACTTCTGCCGGGTCGGCTTGGTCAGGTATTCCTGGATCGAATTGATCTTGTGGTCGATGTAGTGCTTCTTGCCCTTCACGTCGCGGGTGAAGCCGCGCACGCGGTAGTCCATCACGACGATGTCGGACTCGAAGTTCTCGATCAGGTAGTTCAGGGCCTTCAGCGGCGAGATGACGCCGCAGGTGGCGACGTCGATGTCGGCGCGGAACGTCGCGATGCCGTTGTGCGGATGCGTCTCCGGGTACGTGTGCACCGTGATGTGCGACTTGTCCATGTGCGCGACCACGGCGTCGGAGATCAGCTCCTTGCCGGCCGCCTTCTTGTCGATCACCGGTTCCTCGGAGATCAGGATCGTCACCGACGCACCCTGCGGGTCGTAGTCCTGGCGGGCCACGTTGAGGATGTTCGCGCCGATGATCT
>CAMPHE010000011.1 GCA_946885815.1 uncultured Arenimonas sp. | reverse complement strand
GACCGCAGCAGCGCCGGGCTGATGACGCCGCGCACGCGCATCGTCTGGCTCGACGCCGAGGCGCCGACCGAGGAGAACCTGGCGACGATGCGCGAGACGCCGTACGCGCGCTATCCGGTCTACCGCGGCAGCGACAGCGACGTGCTGGGCGTGCTGGAGGTGAAGTCGCTGACCGGCCTGATCGGCAGCGCCGAAGCGCGGCCGGATCTGTTCCGCGAGCTGCGGCCGGCACTGTTCGTGTCCGAATCGACGCACGCGATGAAGCTGCTGGAGATCTTCCGCGAGGAGCAGCAGACGCTGGCGCTGGTGGTCGACGAATACGGCGACATCCAGGGCATGGTGTCGTCGAACGACCTGCTCGACGCGGTGATCGGCCGGATGCAGGCCTCCGAATCGGACGAGACCGAGGGCCTGCTGGTCACCCGCGCCGACGGCTCGTACCTCGTCGACGGCCGCCTGTCGAGCGAGGAACTGCGCGAGATCCTGTCGCTCAACGCCCTGCCCGGCGAAGAGGAGCACGACTTCCACACCGCGGCCGGGATGGTGATCGCCCGCTTCGGCCGCATTCCGCATGCGGGCGAGTATTTCGACTGGCAGGGCTGGCGGCTGGAAGTGGTGGACCTGGACGGGGCCCGCATCGACAAGCTGCTCGTCGCCCGCACCCCGGCGCCGGAAGACGCCGATGCGGTTTAGAAAGGACGCCTTCCGGCCGGACGCGCGTGCGCCGACGCTGAGCACGCGCGGGCTGATCGAGGACGTCGCCCAGGGACCCGCCGACGTCGAGGTGACGCTCGGCGACCTGCTCGACCGGTTCAGCGCGCGCGCATACGGCGTGTTCCTGCTGATCTGCCTGCTGCCCGCGTTCATCCCGCTGCCGGTCGGCGCGGGCGCGATCAGTGGCCCCTTCGTCTCGCTGATCGGCGTGCAGCTGCTCGCGCAGATGCAGCACCCGTGGGTGCCGAAGTTCATGACGCGCCGCCCGCTGTCGCGCGAAGGCATGGAGACGTTCCGCCGCCGCACGTCGCGCCTGCTGGGCTGGCTGGAGAAGGTGAGCCGCCCGCGCGCCGAGGCGATGATCGACCACGTCGCCGCGAAATCGTTCACCGGCCTGCTGCTCGTGCTCCTCGGCGTGCTGCTCGCGCTGCCGCTGCCCGCCACCAACTATCCCTTCGGCGCGGTGCTCCTGCTCTTCGCCATCGCCCTCATCGAGCGCGACGGCCGCGTCATGCTCGTCGCCTGGGCGGCCGGCCTGGTCGAACTCGTCGTCGTCGGCGCCATGTCCGGCAAGATCGCCGCCTGGGTTACCGGGTTGTTCGCGTAGCCGTAAGGATCGCCGCCGGCCGTGCCGCGCTGCGTGTGTCCACTTTCGCCTCGGTGAAGCCTCTTATCTCGGCGAAAGTGGACACACGCATCACGGCACGTCCGCACGATTCCCTGCCGTTCGCCGGGACAGGCCGACGACCGCGCACGCGGCTATCTCGCCGGCGCAACGGATTTCGGTTCGCGGACAAACGCCATCCGGTGCGACCGGATGCGTCCACTTCATCCCGGGATTCGCTATCCGAGGTCGCACCTTCGTGCGCCGAACGAACCTTTCCCGGCGGCCGGGGGAAATCGGCGATAACTCCCGCGGTGAAACCGGCCGATCCCGTGGTGCGCATTGCCGCGCCACCGCACGTGAGGTTCGGCGGCCATCCCGCCGTCGAGCCGCATGCGCGCCGGCGCGATGGAGTCACCGCGGTGGCGCGCTACCCGGCGGTAGCCCGTGCGCGACTCCCCTCGGCCACCAGAAGAGGGTCGTTCGGCGCACGAAGGTGCGACCTCGGATAGCGAATTCCGGGATGAGGTTGATGCCGCTCGATCGCGGCGAAGGGCGTTTGTCCGCGGCCCGACGTGACCGTGCCGGTGATCCTGTGGCGTGCGCGATCGAGTCCCTGATCCCGGCGAACGGCATGAAACCGGGCGGACGTGCCGCGATGCGTGTGTCCACTCTTGCCGAGATAAAAGGCTTCACCGAGGCAAGAGTGGACACACGCAGCGCGGTGCGGCCGGCGACGATCCCCGCGGTCAGGCGGTGAAGGAACCGAGCATGTCCGAAGCGTTCATCGGCCGGCCGAGCCAGAAGCCCTGGCCCTGGTCGCAGCCGCGCTCGCGGAGGACTTCGTACTGGCCTTCGGCCTCGATGCCCTCGGCGACGACGGTGATGCCGAGGGAATGCGCCATGGCGATGATGGCCGAGGTGAGCGCGAGATCGTCGGGGTCGCGGAGCACGTCGGCGACGAAACTGCGGTCGATCTTGACGCCGTCGACCGGCACGCGGCGCAGGTGGCTCAGGCCGGAGAAGCCGGTGCCGAAATCGTCGAGCCAGACCTTGACGCCGGTCGCGCGCAGCCGCGACAGCAGCGCGCTCGCCTGCACTTCGTCACCGAGCACCGCGGTTTCGGTGAGTTCCAGATGCAGCTGCTTCGCGAGCAGGCCGGTCGCCGCGAGCGCGCTCGCGACGACGTCCGGCAGGTCCCCGGTGCGCAGCTGCCGGGGCGAGATGTTCACCGACACGAACGGCAGCTCCTGCCCGGCCTGCGCCCAGTCGGCGGCGTCGCGGCACGCCTGTTCGAGCACGTGGCGTCCGAGCGCCTCGATCAGCCCGCTCTGCTCGGCGACTTCGATGAACACCGACGGCGGCACCACGCCCAGGCGCGGATGCTGCCAGCGGCACAGCGCCTCGGCGCCCATCAGCCGGCCGTCGGCGAGGCGGTAGATCGGCTGGTAGGCGAGGCTCAGTTCGCCGCGCTCCCACGCGCCGCGCAGTTCCTCCTCCAGCTGCACGCGGCGCTCGACGGCCTGGTCCATCGCGCGGCTGTAGAAGCGGTAGCAGCCCTTGCCGGCGACCTTCGCCTGGTACATCGCGATGTCGGCGTTCTTCAGCAGCTGCCCGGCGCTGGTGGCGTCGTACGGGAACAGCGTGATGCCGACCGAGGCGCCGAGGAACACCTGCCGGCCGTGCAGCACCAGCGGACGCTGCACTTCCTCGATCAGCGCCTCGGCCAGGCGTCCGGAGCGCGTGCGGATGTCGTCGGACATGAACAGCACGATGAACTCGTCGCCGCCGAAGCGGGCGATCTCGGTGCCCGACCCGCCGAGGCGTTCGACCGCCATCCGGATGCGCATCGCCAGCTCGCCGAGCACGTCGTCGCCCGATTCGTGGCCGAGCGTGTCGTTGACGCGCTTGAAGTCGTCGAGGTCGACGAACAGCAGCGCCAGTTCGCCGCTGCTGGCCTGCAGGGTCAGCAGGCGTTCGTCGAGCGTTTCGCGGAACGCGAGGCGGTTCGACAGGCCGGTCAGCGAATCGGTATACGCCATCCGGCGGATGTCGCGATCGTGGCGCGCGACCGATTCGCTCATGCGGCCGAACGCGCGCACGAGGTCGCCGATCTCGTCGCGGCGCTCGGACTGCACGCGGACGTCGTAGCGACCCTGCTCGATGCGCGCGGCGGCTTCGGCCAGCCCCGTGATCGGCTGCACCACGCGGCGCTGCAGCAGCACCATCGCCGCGCCGCCGATCGCCACCAGCGCCGCCAGCAGCGCGATCAGCCAGCCCAGGTGCTGGTTGCTGGCGTACTGCAGGCGCTCGTCGAGCGGGTCGAGCACTTCGCGCTGGCGACGCTGCGCGTTCTCGCGCGACAGGCCGACGCGGACGCCGCCGATGCGCTCGCCGCCGATGCGGATCGGCGCGGCGACGTCCAGCAGCTTCTCGCTCCACTGCGCATGCACGCCCTGCGCGTTCAGCGCCTCGTACGCCATCGGGTCGGACATCGGCTGGCCGAACGCCGGGATGTCGCCCGAGCCGTCGTGCACGACCTGACCCTGTGCGTCGTGGATGATCACGTACACGACGTCCGGCTGGCGCAGCGTCGCGCGCGCCAGTTCACCGAGCTTGGCCAGGTCGAGGTAGTACAGCGGATTCGTCGCCGCGTCGGCGAGCTGGCTCGACAGCGTCTCGCCGCGGCCCTGCATGCCGTCGCGCGCGAGCGCGCGCACCGCGTCGGTGCTCAGCGCGCGCGCGTCGTCGTTGCTGCGCCGCTCGTGCACCCACAGCGCCGCGAACAGGCCGACGACGACGACCAGCACGCCGGCCATCAGCAGCAGCAGTTCCCCCCGCAGGCCGACGCGCGCCGTCTTCATTCCAGCGCCTCGCGCACGTCGCGGGCGTCGCGCCGCAGTTCGTCCAGCGCGCGGTCGATCGCGGCGTCCGATTCGTAGAATCCGGTCGTGCGGAAGAACTGCCGCAGCGCGTCGCTCGCCTGCGGATCCTCGCTCGCGCCCAGCAGCACTTCCTTCAGGCGCGCGGCGACTTCCGGCTTCATGTTGCCGGCGACCACTTCCATCGCGCGGGGCACGGGTGCGGTGGTGTGCACGATCACCAGGTCGCGGCGGAACGATTCGGACACGCGCTGCAGCGATGCCCAGTCCTGGTCGCTGAACCCGCCGGCGTCGACCAGGCCCTTGTGCACCCAGGCGGCGAGGTTCGTGTCGGTATTGGCGAACACGTAGCCGACGCTGCCGGGGTCGGCGTCTTCCAGCGGCGACACCATCAGGCTCATCGGCAGGCCGTGCTCGCGCAGGGCCATCGCCGGCACGAGGTAGGCGCTGGTGGACGACGGCGACTGGAAGGCGATCGTCCGTCCGAGCAGCTGCGGCAGTTCGGTGATGCCGCTGTCGCGCCGGGTGAAGATGACGCTGCGGTATTCGCGCGCGCCGGCGCGCTCGGTGAGCAGCAGCACGCGGGCCCCGGCGCGGTCGGCGAGCAGCAGGCCGGTGCCCGGCGTCTCGGTGACCCAGTCGACCTTGCCGCGACGCAGGTAGCTCATCATCTGCTGCGGGTCGCGCGCCATCAGGACGCGGCCCTCGTGGATCCCCACCGACGACATCCGCGGTACGACGTAGTCCAGCAACGGCCGCAGCTGCTCGTAATGCCGTCGCGGATCGTCGCTGATGCGGCCGAGGACGAGCACGCCGTCGGCGGCCGCGGCGGTGCCGCCGAGCAACGGCAGGATCACGATCATCAGCGACGTCAGCCACAGCCGACGGCGCGCGGTGCTGGTGGCGAGGAACGTCACGGGGGTTCGGGACTCGGCGGGGTCAGCGGCCACACTGTATGCGGCCTGTGAAAACCGCGCCAGCTAGCCCGCCCGGCCGGCGGCCAACCGGGCCATCCGCTGCGCCTCGCTGAGGATGCCGCGCAGGATCTTCACCTCGCGCGTATCGAGCCCCGCACGCAGGTACAGGCGCCGCAGCCGGGCCATCACCATCCCGGGCGGCTTCCCCTTGTGGAAATCGATGTCGGCGAGCGCCTGGTCGAGGTGCCCGAACAGTCGCTCCAGCTCGTCGGCGGTCGCCGGCGGCTCTTCGGGCTCGGGGCGCGGGGCCGCCCCGGACAGCGCACCGGCTTCGTCGCCCAGAGCCGCCAGCCGGATCTCGTACGCGAGCACCTGCACCGCGGCGGCGAGATTCAGCGAGCTGTACGCCGGATCGGCCGGGATGCCGACCGAGGCATGGCAGCGCTGCAGTTCGTGGTTCTCCAGCCCGGTGCGTTCGCGGCCGAAGACCAGCGCGACCGGGCCGGCCGCCGCGGCCTCGACGAGGCGTCGCGCGGCCTGGCGCGGGCTGAGCTCGGGCATCGGCACATGGCGACGGCGGGCGCTGGTGCCGAGCACCAGCCGACAGCCGCCGAGCGCGGCATCGAGGTCGCCATGGATGCCGGCGGCTTCCAGCACGTCGTCAGCGCCGGCGGCGAGCATCGACGCGTCGGGGTCGGGGAACCGTTCCGGTTCGACCAGATGCAGCGTGCGCAGGCCCATCGTCTTCATCGCCCGGGCGGCCGAACCGATGTTCCCGGGGTGCTGCGTGCCGACCAGCACGATGCGGATATTGGACAGCGTCGCGTTCATCGTGTCGCGGGTTCGGCCCGGGAGCGACCTGCTAGAATCGCCCCGCGCCGGCACCGACCGGCCCCTCGTTCTTCATCCAATCCAGCGTTCATCCGGGCGGGCCCATGCAAAAACCTGTCGTCAACGTCATGGTCAAGGCGGCCCGATCCGCCGGCAACCTGATCCTGCGCCACATCGGCAAGCTCGATGCGCTGAACGTGTTCGAGAAGTCGAAGCAGGATTACGCCAGCGAGGTCGACTCGCAGGCCGAGGCCGAGATCATACGCGAGCTGCGCCGGGCGTTTCCCGAGGCCGGCATCCTCGGCGAGGAATCCGGCGCGGTCGGCAAGGGCCGGCAGACGTTCGTGATCGATCCGCTGGACGGCACGTCGAACTTCCTGCGCGGGCTGCCGCATTTCTGCGTGTCCATCGCGCTGGTCGAGAACGGCGAGCCGCTGCATGGCGTCGTGTTCGACCCCCTGCGCAACGAGCTGTTCACCGCTTCGCGCGGCGCCGGCGCGCTGCTCAACGACCGCAAGATCCGGGTCGCCGAGCGCAAGGACCTCGGCGGCGCGCTGCTGGTCACCGGCTTCCCGCCGCGCGAACGCGCCCGCCTGCAACCGCACCTCGACTGCATCGGCAAGCTGCTGGCGCAGGCCGAGGACGTGCGCCGCACGGGTTCGGCGGCGCTCGACCTGGCGTGGGTGGCCTGCGGCCGCGCCGACGCCTACTTCGAGGCCGGCGTGAAGCCATGGGACATCGCCGCCGGCATGCTGCTGGTGCGCGAGGCCGGCGGCCGCGTCTGCGACTTCCAGGGCCGCGCCGAACGCCTGCTCACCGACGGCGCCTCCACCCAGCTGGTCGCCGGCAACCTGAAGATCAGCGACGCCCTCCAGAAGGCCATCGTCGCCAGCGGCTACGCGTCCGCCTTCTGAAACGCGGCGGCCATCGCGCCGGCGAGACAGGCGGCGAACAGCGCACCCTCGAGGCTTCCCGTCGCCGCTTCGGCGACGCGGCCCAGGCCGTGCTCGCCGAACAGCGCCCCGAGCGCATCGAAGCGTAGCCTCGAATCGGGGAACGTCCGGGCCAGCTGATCGAGACTGCCGGCCATCAGCCGGCCCCCGAGGAGCGGAATCAGCGCGCCGGCGAGCGCTCCGCTGAAGCCCGCCGTCACCACGACGCGCCGCGGCGACACCGCGCGGCCGCGCCCCGCGAGCCACAGCCCCGTCCCGGCCGCCGCACCGAGCGCGAAGCCCTCGAGTGCACCGGTGATGTCGCCGGGCGACTGGCCGAGCAAAAGTTCGAAGGCGTCGAGCCCGAGCAGCTTCACCACCGCGCCGACCGCGAGGCCGCCGACCGCGCCGGCCGGGATCGCGTGGCGCCACGGCCGCGCGAGGTCGCGCGCGAGGACGGCGATGCCGAACGCGACCGCGGCGCCGCCGATGAGCGCCACGAGCACCGTGAGGCAGACGAGCACGACGAGGATCGACGCCGCGCCGGCTCCGGAGGGCTGTGCCGCGCCGGCGAACCCGAACAGCACGCCGCCGATCAGGCCGGCGAATCCCGCCCCGAGCGTCCCGGCCGCGCCGAGCAGCAACCATCGGCTGGCGGGCGCGGGCGGCATCGACGCCGGCCCGCCCGGCGCCGGCGAGCGCTCGCGGACTGCCGGCGAAACCGTGACCGGTGCCGACACGACGTGATCGGACGCCGGCGATTCCACGTCGGCGACGAACCGGTACCCGTGCTTCGGCACCGTCTCGATGAAACGCGGCTGCGTCGCACTGTCCCCCAGCGCGCGCCGCAGCGAGCGGATGCACTGCGTCAGCGCCTCGTCGGTGACCGGCATCCCCTGCCACACCTCGGCCATGAACCGCTCTTTCGACACCAGCCGCCCCGCTTCGCCGACGAGCAGCAACAGCGCATCGAAATACCGCGCGCTGACCTCGACCGGCGCATCCCCGGCCAGCAGCCGCCGCTCGCGCGCGTCCACGACGAAATTCCCGAAGCGATAGAGATCGGCCATCACGAAAGCCTACCCGAGGAAGCGGTCGATCTTCGGGCAACCCTCGGGAGGCTGGAGGCGGAGAGCCCCCGTGTCGGGGGGCGCGCCGAAGGCGCGGGGTCAGGAAAGCCGAGGCCGCGGGGCCCGCGATTCGCGCTCCGCGCGAATCGTGGGGTAATACCGGCGACCAGCCGGGATCACGGCCTGCGAGCGAGCTCGGCGTCGAGCGCGTCGCGCGCCTTCGGCAGCAGGTCCTGCTTCGTCACGCCGAAGCTCAGCAGCAGCGGGCAGGCGACCAGGATCGACGACAGCGTGCCGACCACGATGCCGATCATCTGCGACTCGGCCATGCCCTTCAGCGAATTGCCGCCGTACAGGTACAGCGCCACCACCGTCAGGAACGCGACGAACGAAGTGATGATCGTGCGCGACAGCGTCTGGTTGATCGAGCGGTTCAGCACCTCGATCGGCGGCACCTTGCTGAGCGTGCGGAAGTTCTCGCGGACGCGGTCGAACACGACGATCTTGTCGTTGATCGAGAAGCCCATCACCGACAGGATGCCGGCGAGCACCGTCAGGTCGAATTCGTGCTGGCTCAGCGCGAACCAGCCGCAGACGATCAGCATGTCGCCGAACGTCGACAGCACCGCCGCCATCGCGAACTTGATCTCGAAACGGATCCAGATGTACGCGAGGAAGCCGATGATCACGAACGCCGCGGCGAGCGCGCCGTTGATCGCGAGCTCGTCGCCGATCTGCGGGCCGACGACGTCGGCGCGCACGACGCGGCCGGGGTTGTCCGGCATCTGCATCGCCGCGAGGATGTCGGCGCCGAGCTTCGACGTCGATTCGGCCGCGACCGGCTGGCCATCCGCGACTTCCGGCGGCTGCATGCGCACCGCGATGTCGTTGCCCGAACCGTAGGACTGCACGACCGGGTTCTCGATGCCCGCGGCGGCGAGCCGCTGGCGCACGTCCTCGACGTCGACCGGCTTCTCGAACTCGACCTCCACGACCGCGCCGCCGGTGAAGTCGAGCGCGAAGTTGAAGCCGCGCACCGCGAGCAGTGCGACCGCGGCGAGCACGAAAGCGGCGAACACCGCCGTCGTCACGCGGCGGGCCCGCATGAAGTCGATGTTGCTGTCGGACGGGAACAGTTCCATTTCCGTCAATCCTCAGATCGAGACCGTGGCGAGCTTCTTGCGCTTGCCGTAGATCAGGGTGGCGATGCCGCGCGACACGGACACCGCGGTGTACATCGAGGTCAGGATGCCGATGATCAGCGTGATGCCGAAGCCGCGGATCGCGCCGGACCCGAACACCGCCATCGCGATGCCGGCCAGCAGCGCCGTGACGTTGGCGTCGGCGATCGTGCCGGACGCCTTGTCGTAGCCGTTGACGATGCTCATCAGCGGCGAGTTGCCGTTGCGCAGCTCCTCGCGGATGCGCTCGTTGATCAGCACGTTGGCGTCGACCGACATGCCGACCGTGAGCGCGATGCCGGCCAGGCCGGGCAGCGACAGCGTCGCCCCGATCACCGACATCACCGCCACCACCATCAGCAGGTTCAGCAGCAGCGCCAGGTTGGTGACGATGCCGAACATCTTGTAGTAGACGAGGAAGAAGATCAGCACGAAGCCGAACGACCACGTCACCGCCATGATGCCGCGCTCGATGTTCTCGGCGCCGAGGCTCGGCCCGATGATGCGCTCCTCGACGATCACCATCGGCGCCGCCAGCGAACCGGCGCGCAGCAGGCGGGCGAGCGTCGTCGCTTCCTCCATGCCGTCGAGGCCGGTGGTCTGGAAGTTCTTGCCGAACACGCCCTGCAGCCGCGCGGCGTTGATCACCTCGGCCTGCGTGCGCGAGGTCAGCACTTCCTCGCCGTCGACGATCGACACTTCCGGGATCGTCTCGATGAACACCGCCGCCATCAGCTGGCCGACGTTCTCGCGGGTGTGCGCGAGCATCCGCGCGCCGCCTACGTTGTTGAGCTCGATCGACACCGCCGGCGTGCCGGACTGCGCGTCGGGCATCGCCGAGGCGTTCACCAGCTGGTCGCCGGACACGATGACGCGACGCGACAGCAGGATCGGGCGCGGCTTGCCGTCCGGGCCGAGTTCGCGCGAGTAGTAGAGCAGCGCGGTCGGCGGCACGACGCCGGTGCGCGCGGCTTCCATCGCCTGCAGGCCGTAATCGACCACGTGGCGATATTCGAGCGTGGCGGTGGCGCCGATCAGGCGGCGCGCCTCGGCGGTGTCCTGCACGCCCGGCAGCTGCACCGCGATGCGGGCCTCGCCCTGGCGCTGGATCACCTGCTCGCCGACACCGAGGCTGTTGATGCGGTTCTCGAGGGTCGTGCGGTTCTGGTCGATCGCCTGGTCCATGATCGTCGTGACCAGCGCCGGCGTCATGCGCGCGACGAGGCGGTCGGCCCGGTTGCCGTCGACCACCAGCTCCAGGTCGGGCACCTGCTGGCCGAGCGCGGCGCGGACACGCGTCATGTCCGAAGCGTCCTCGAGCAGCACCTCGATGCCGTCGGGCGTGCGCGCCACGCTGGAGTACGGCAGGTCGCCGTCGCGCAGCACCGCCGCCACCTGCTCTGCGTAACCGTTGGCGCGCTTCTCGATCGCCGCATCGCGGTCGACCTGCAGCAGGAACTGCACGCCGCCCTGCAGGTCGAGGCCCAGCGACATCGGCCGGGCGCCGAACATCGACAGCCAGCGCGGCACCGTCGTCGCCGAACTCAGCGCCACGGTGTACTGGCGGTCGAACTGCTCGCGCAGCAGGTCGGAGATCTCGGCCTGCGTCGCCGCGTCGGCGGCGCGCACGAGCAGGTGGTCACCTTCGATCGCCACCGATTTCGCCACGAGCTCCGCCTGCGACAGCGCCGCTTTCGTGCGCTGCACCAGCGCGTCGTCGACGACGCTGCCGCGATTGGCGGCGACCTGCACCGCCGGGTCCTTCGGATAGAGATTGGGCAGCGAGTAGAACACCGACAGCGCGATCACGATCGCGGCGACGACGTATTTCCACGTGGCGTACTGGAGCATGGGCGACAACCGGTAGCGGCCCCGTCAGGACCGTGGTGGATACGGATGGGGGGCGGTCAGGCGGACTTCAACGTGCCCTTGGGCAGCACCGCGGTGATGGCGCCGCGCTGGACCTTGATGCTGACCCGGTCGGCGATCTCGACGGTCACGAAGCTTTCGCCGAGGTCCTCGATGCGGCCGGCCATGCCGCCGCTCGTCAGCACCTCGTCGCCCTTCTGCAGCTTGGCGACCAGCTCGCGGTGCTCCTTGGCGCGCTTCATCTGCGGCCGGAACAGCAGGAAATACATGCCGAGGAAGATGACGCCCATCAGCACGAAACTGGGGATCGGGCTCGGCGCGGCGGCCTGGCCGGCGGTCTGGGCCGCGGCCGGGGAAATCAGGAAATCGAGCATGGACATGGACTTGGAGATTCCGTTCAACGGCAAGCGCGGCAGTATACCGGCTCCGGCCCGAATCGCGCCCGGCGGACCGCCGGCCTCGGGCCGGAGTCGGCCTTCTCGACGCGGATTACGCGGATGTGCGCGGATCGAGCTTCCCCGGGTCAAGGCCCCGCCCTATCCGCGTCGATCCGCGTGATCCGCGTCGAGAGCTCTTCTTCGCCGACCGGGAGCGGTGGTCCACGCCCGCGGCCTTCACCCAGGCGGCAATCCGCGTGCCGCATGAAACGCGGCCCGGAACTCCGCGAACGCGCCCGCCTCGATCGCGGCGCGGATGTCGCGCATCAGCTGCTGGTAGTGATGCAGGTTGTGGATCGTCGCCAGCATCGAACCGAGGATCTCGTTGCAGCGGTCCAGATGGCGCAGGTACGAACGCGTGTAACCCGACGCGCAGGTGTAGCAGGTGCAGCCCGGCTCGATCGGTCGCAGATCGTGCTCGTACTGCGCGTTGCGGATGCGCACCTGGCCGCCGCGGACGAAGTAGTGGCCGTTGCGCGCGTTGCGGGTCGGCATCACGCAGTCGAACATGTCGATGCCGCGATGCACCGCCTCGACGATGTCCTCCGGCTTGCCGACGCCCATCAGGTAGCGCGGATGGTCCTCCGGCAGCTGCGGGCACAGCGCCGCGAGGGTCGCGTCGCGCTCCTCGGCCGGTTCGCCCACCGCGAGGCCGCCGACCGCGTAGCCGTCGAAGCCGATGTCGACCAGCCCCGCCGCCGAGCGCGCGCGCAGGTCGGCGTGCGTGCCGCCCTGCACGATGCCGAACAGCGCCGCGTCGTTGCCTTCGTGCGCGCGCCGGCTGCGCTCCGCCCAGCGCAGGCTCAGCTCCATCGACGCGCGCGCCACGTCGTGCGTCGCCGGATACGGGGTGCACTCGTCGAAGATCATCACGATGTCGGAATCGAGCGTGCGCTGCACCTGCATGCTCACCTCCGGCGACAGGAACACCCGCGCCCCGTCGGTCGGCGACGCGAAGGCGACGCCCTCCTCCGTGATCCTGCGCATCTTCGCCAGCGACCAGACCTGGAAGCCGCCGCTGTCGGTCAGGATCGGGCCGTCCCAGCCGGCGAACCGGTGCAGGCCGCCGTGCGCGGCGATCACGTCCATCCCGGGCCGCAGCCACAGGTGGAAGGTGTTGCCGAGGATGATTTCCGCGCCGGTCGCGCGCAGCGACTCCGGCGTCATCGCCTTCACCGTGCCGTAGGTGCCGACGGGCATGAACGCGGGCGTCTCCACCGTGCCGCGCGGAAACGTCAGGCGGCCGCGGCGGGCGGCGCCGTCGGTGGCGAGTCTTTCGAAGTGCATCCGGCTCATGGGAAAAGGAGCATCGCGTCGCCGTAGCTGAAGAACCGGTAGCGCTCGCGCACCGCGTGGGCATAGGCGGCGAGGATGCGCTCGCGGCCGGCGAAGGCGGACACCAGCATCATCAGCGTGCTCTCCGGCAGATGGAAGTTGGTCAGCAGCGCGTCGACGCTGCGGACGGGATGGCCCGGGAAGATGAAGATGCGCGTGTCGCCGGCGAACGGCCGGAGCTCGCCGTCGCGCATCGCCGACTCCAGCGCGCGCACGACCGTCGTGCCCACCGCGACCACGCGCCCGCCGGCCGCACGCGTGCGCGCGACCTGCGCGCACAGTTCCGCGCCGACGTTCAGCCATTCGCTGTGCATCACGTGGTCGTGCACCGAATCGGCGCGCATCGGCTGGAACGTGCCGGCGCCGACATGCAGTGTGACGTGCCCGAAGGCCACGCCCTTCCCGCGCAGTGCCGCGAGCAGCGGTTCGTCGAAATGCAGGCCCGCGGTCGGCGCCGCCACCGCGCCCGGCTCGCGCGCGAACAGCGTCTGGTAGCGCTCGGCATCGGCCGCGCCGGCCTCGCGCTGGATGTACGGCGGCAGCGGCATCCGGCCGGCGCGCTGCAGCAGCGCCTCGAGCGGCTCGGCGGTCTCGAAACGCAGGCGGAAGAATTCGCCCTCGCGACCGAGCACGGTCACCGCCGTGCCCTCGTCGAGCACGATGCGGCCCCCGGCCTTCGGCGTCTTGCTCGCCCCGACCTGCGCCAGCGCCTCGTGCGCGCCGGTGATCCGCTCCAGCAGGATCTCCACGCGCCCGCCGCTGTCCTTGTGCCCGTGCAGCCGCGCCGGGATCACCCGCGTGTCGTTGAATACCAGCAGATCGCCCGCGCGCAGGTACTCGGGCAGATCGCGCACCTGCCGGTCCGCGTACGCGGCGTCCCCGGTCGGCACCACGAGCAGCCGGCTCGCCGAGCGCTCCGGCAGCGGCGCCTGGGCGATGAGCTCGGGCGGCAGGTCGTAGTGGAAGTCGGACTTCTTCAAGGCAGGTCGCATGTCGCCGCAGGGCAGCCGGCAGCGGGCCGGCATTATCGGCTGCCCGGTGCGGCACGCCAAACCGCTTTCGTCCGCCCGTACATGGACGTGCCCGGGGCCGCAGGGGGTTACGCGGACT
>CAMPHE010000010.1 GCA_946885815.1 uncultured Arenimonas sp. | reverse complement strand
TAGGCCGGGGGTCTACAATGCGCGCCATGATCGACATCAGCGACAGCGCGCAGGCCTATTTCCGCCGCCTGCTGGAATCCCAGGGCGGCGACGCCGTCGGCATCCGCCTTTCGGCGACGGAGCCCGGCACGCCGCGCGCCGACGCGCGACTGGAATTCTGCGAGGACGGCGACCTGCTCGGCGACGAGTGGGCGATCGAGTGCGCGGGTTTCGTGCTCTACGTCGATGCGCCGAGCGCGCCGTTTCTCGACGCGGCCACGATCGACTTCGTCGAGGCGCCGACCGGGGGCCAGCTGACGATCCGCGCGCCGAAAATCAAGGGTGACGCGCCGACGGGCGATGCGTCGCTGGTCGATCGCGTGCGCTGGATTCTCGATTCGGACATCAATCCCCAGCTCGCGTCGCACAAGGGACGCGTCGCGCTGGAATCGGTCGACGCCGACGGTGTCGTCTGGCTCCGGTTCGGCGGCGGCTGCCACGGTTGCGGCATGGCCGACATGACGTTGAAGCAGGGCATCGAGAAGACGCTGATGGCGAAAGTGCCCGGCGTGACCGCGGTCCGCGATGCGACCGACCACAGCACCGGCGAAGCGCCGTACATGGCCCGCGCCTGAACGACGCGTTCCGCGCGTCGAACGCTTAACCGAAATTTGCCGGTGTCGCCGGCTAGTCTCGCGCGGCCTTCTGCCAGCGCGGTGACCGTGAGTTCCGACCGATACGACGACGATCCGTTCGCCGACTGGCGCGCCGCGCTCGGCCCATGGAAACCGCGGCCGCTCGCGCCCCCCTTGCCCACGTTACCGCGCCGGCAGCGTGCGGCGGTCGCACTCGCGATCGCTGCCGGTCACGCGCTCGTGCTGTGGCTGCTGGTCGAAGGCAGTCGCCTGCCGCCATCGGAGCCGGCCCGTCACGTGACCACGCTGGTGTTCCTGTCGCCCGTCGCGACGCCCGCGCCACGGCCATCGCCACGGGTCGCGACCGTCGAGCCCGCGCCCGCGACGCCCCGCGTCGCGTCGCCGCGCGTGGCGCCACCGGAGACGCCGATGTCGACGCCGTCGACATCCGACGTGCCCCCCTTGGAGGCGACCGCACCCGGACCCGGCGCGATGGTCGCCGTCGAACCGCCACCGCCTGCGGACCGGCCCCTGCGTCTGTACGACGCGGACGGCTCGATCGCATTGCCCGACGACGTCATCGACCGCCTCGCCGCGGTGGACGGCGACCACCGCGTGTTCGACTACCAGAGGCCGGGATTGCTGGAATCGGGCCGCTTCATGGACCGGGCGCCGGTGCTCGCGTACGAAGGGACGCGCTTCGACCAGTACTGGATCCCGGAGCAGCCCGCGCTGATCGAGATACTGGAGAAGGCGGTGAAGGCGACGACGGGCACGGTCGAGATTCCGATTCCCGGCACGCGCGGCGGCAAGCTCGTGTGTTCCGTATCGCTGCTGGCGCTCGGCGGCGGCTGCGGCGTCACGAACAACAACCGGGGGTACGTCGTGCAGGCCGACGACCCGACCACGCTGAGCCCGGAGGAGGATGCACAGTGCCGCGCGTGGTGGGACCAGATCGTCGGTGCCGACGACCAGGCCACGTGGCGGCAGACCCGCGACCTGTACGAAGCGTCGTGCCGGAAGCCCCTCGCGAAGGCGATCGATCCGCCGGCCTGAGCCCGGCGGAAAGGCTCAGCGTTCGGACACGCCGCTCAGGTCGCGGATCGAGCCCTTCTGGCTCGCGAAATACGCGGACAGATCGTCGATGTCCTCGTCGCTCAGGCCCTGCGCGAACCCGGCCATGATCGCGTTCTTGCGGCGGCCCGACTTGTAGTCGTGCAACGCCTTGGCGAGGTATTCCGGGTACTGGCCGGCGAGTTTCGGATAGGTGTCGTCGAGGCTTTCGTCGCCGGTGGTGCCGTGACACGACGCGCAGGTCTTGGCCTTTTCGGCGCCGGCGGCGACGTCGCCCTTCGGGCCGGCGGCGTAGGCGGGCGCGGCGAGGAAAGCCAGCGCGAGAAGCAGGAGGGAGGTGCGGGGCATGATCGTCGAAGTCCTCACTGGGCGGGCTTCAGGCTGGAAAGGTAGGCGGCGATGTCGGCGATTTCGCGGTCGGAGAAGCTCTCGGCCTGCGCCTGCATCGTCGGATGGCTGCGCTCGCCCTTCTTGTAGCCGTTGAGCGCGGCGATCAGGTAACCCTCGTTCTGCCCGCCGACCTTCGGCACGCGATACGTCGGATACGCGTTCTTGTAGTCGGCGATCCCATGGCAACCGGTGCACGTGTAGAACAGCTGCTTGCCCTTGGCCGCGTCACCTTTCGCAGCGACCGGGAGGGCGGACAGGGCCAGCGCGAGGCCGGCGGCGAGGGTCAGGATTCGCTTCATCAGGGGTTTCCGGCTCGATCGGGTCGGGCGACACGCGTTAAACCGAAAGTATAGCCGCTGCATCCGACGACCGGACAGGGGTCGTCTGCGACGCGCCGACACGACGCCGCATCCATGGTCCATGGACTTCCGGCATATGCGCCGGGACAGGCCCCAGCTGTACTGTTCTATTCAACTACAACACCCCCGCCGGACGACCCCATCATGCCCACCTCCCGACTGCCGCTCCTCACCCGCTCCGGTGCCGCGCTGGCCCTGGCGATCACCCTCGCGCTCGCCGGCTGTGGCGGCGCTCCGGACGGCGACGCGAACGCAGGCGACGCGAAGGACGGCGAGGCCGCGGCGGCCGCCGAAAACGGCGAGGCCCCGGCACCGAAAGCAGAGGCCGTCCCGGTCGAGGTGGCCGCCGTGGCGCGACGGCCGATTTCCGCGAGCTATTCCGGCACCGCGAATCTGGAAGCGCCGGCGGAAGCACAGGTCGTCGCCAAGACGTCGGGCGTCATGCTGCAGCTGCTCGCCGAAGAAGGCGACCAGGTCAAGGCCGGGCAGGTACTGGCGCGCATCGACCCCGACCGGCCGCGCCTGGAGATGGAACGCGCCCGGGCGCAGGTCCGCAAGCTCGAGAACAACTACCGCCGCGCGCGCGAGCTGGCCGAATCGAAGCTGGTCAGCACGGAGCAGGCCGAGCAGATCCGCTACGACCTCGAAGCGGCGCGTGCCGCGTACGAACTCGCGCAGCTCGAGCTGTCGTACACCAACGTCGTCGCGCCGATCAGCGGCGTGATCGCGCAGCGCATGGCGAAGCCGGGCAACCTGATCCAGCTCAACTCCTCGCTGTTCCGCATCGTCGACGATTCGCGGCTCGAGGCGGTACTGAACGTTCCCGAGCGCGACCTGGCGACCATGAAGGCCGGTCTGTCCGTGCACATGGCGGTCGACGCGATGCCCGGCGAAGTCTTCGAAGGCGAGATCGACCGCGTCAGCCCCGTGGTCGATGCCGGCAGCGGCACGTTCCGCGTCGTCACCGCGTTCCCGGGCAACGGCGGCCTGCGGCCCGGCATGTTCGGTCGCATCCAGGTGATCTACGACCAGCGCCAGGACGCGCTGACCGTGCCGCGCGCGGCGTTGCTCGAGGACGCCGGCGAAACGGCGGTGTTCGCGGTCCGCGAGAAGAAGGCGGTGCGCGTGCCGATCGAGGTCGGCCACCTCAGCGGCGACCTCGCCGAAGTACGCAAGGGACTGGTCGAGGGCGACCAGGTCGTCACCGCCGGCAAGATCACGCTGCGCGACGGGGCCGACGTGGAAGTGCTCAATCCGCCGTCCGCGGGTGCGGGCAGCGACGTCGCGCAGGTCGCGCAGGCTTCGGGCGCCGGGAACGACTGATGAACCTCGTCGAATTCTCCGTCCGTCGCCGCATCACCATCCTGATGGTGACGGTGACGGTGATCCTGTTCGGCGCGATCGGCTACTCGTCGCTGTCCGTGAACCTGCTGCCGGACCTCAGCTACCCGACGCTGACGGTGCGCACCGAGTACACGGGCGCGGCGCCGTCGGAAATCGAGACGCTGATCAGCGAACCGGTCGAGGAAGCCGTCGGCGTCGTCAAGGGGCTGCGCAAGCTGAAGTCCGTGTCCCGCACCGGCCAGAGCGACGTGGTGCTCGAGTTCGCGTGGGGCACCGACATGGACCGCGCCAGCCTCGAGGTCCGCGACAAGCTCGAGACGCTGCGCCTGCCGCTCGAAGCCAAGCAGCCGGTGCTGCTGCGCTTCAATCCGTCCACCGAGCCGATCATGCGCCTCACGCTGTCGGCGAAGGACGCGGCCGAGGCCGAGGCGGCGCTCGTGCGACTGCGCCGGTTCGCCGACGACGAGTTGAAGAAGCAGCTGGAGCCGGTGGAAGGCGTCGCCGCGGTGAAGGTGTCCGGCGGACTCGAGGACGAGATCCAGGTCCACATCGACCAGCAGAAGCTGGCGCAGCTCAACATCGGCATCGGCACGGTGATCGACCGGCTGAAGGCCGAGAACGTGAACATCTCGGGCGGTCGCATCGAGGACGGCACGCAGCGCTACCTCGTGCGGACCATCAACCAGTTCGCCGACGTGCAGCAGATGCGCGATCTGCTGATCACCGCCCGCGCCAGCGGCGGCGGCAGCAGCGCCGCGCAGGAAGCGGCGGCGGCCGCGGCGCGCGTCGCCGCGCTGACCGGTTCGGCCGAGGCGCTGGCCGCGTCGGCGAGCGCGCAGAGTGCCGCCTCGGGCGGCAGCAATGTCGCCGGCGGTGGCCAGGCGATCCGGCTGCGCGACATCGCCACGGTCGTGCAGGGTCACAAGGAACGCGAGGCGATCATCCGCCTCGATGGCCGCGAGGCGGTCGAGCTGGCGATCTACAAGGAAGGCGACGCCAATACCGTGACGGTCGCCGGCGAAGTGAAGGCGACGCTCGAGCGGCTGCGCGCCGAACTGCCGCCGGACGCGGTGCTCGACACCGTCGAAGACCAGTCGATCTTCATCGAGAACGCCGTGCGCGAGGTGCGCTTCGACGCGATGCTGGGCTGCCTGCTCGCGGTGCTGATCATCTTCTTCTTCCTGCGCGACGGCTGGAGCACGTTCGTCATCGCGCTGTCGCTGCCGATCTCGCTCATCGCCACGTTCTTCTTCATGGACCAGTTCGACCTGAGCCTGAACGTGATGTCGCTCGGCGGCCTCGCGCTGGCGACGGGCCTGGTGGTCGACGATTCGATCGTCGTGCTGGAGAGCATCGCCAAGGCGCGCGAGCGCGGCCTGGGCATCATCGAGGCGGCGATCGTCGGCACCAGGGAAGTGAGCATGGCGGTGGTCGCGTCGACGCTGACCGTCGTCGCGGTGTTCCTGCCGCTGGTGTTCGTCGAAGGCGTCGCCGGCCAGCTGTTCCGCGACCAGGCGCTGACCATCGCGATCGCGATCCTCATGTCGCTCGCCGTGGCGATGACGCTGATTCCGATGCTGTCGTCGTGGAAGGCGCGGGCGCCGCTGGCGTTTCCGGCCGAGCCGCCGCATCCGGACTGGCAGCCGGATTCGAAGGTGCTCAAGCCGCTGGCGGCCGTGCGCCGCGGCGGCGGGCGCGGGCTGGGTGCGGCCCTGTTCGGCGTCTCGCTCGCCGTCGCGATGGTCTTCCGTGTGCTGCGACGCGTCGTCGGGTATCCGCTGGGACTCGCCGCGGGCGTCGTCGGCGGCGCCTACGACCGCAGCGCCGGCGCCTACGCGCGACTGCTCCCGCAGGCGCTGCGGCGCCCGTCGCTCGTGCTCGGCGCGGCCGCGCTCGCGTTCGCGGCGGCGATGGCGATGGTGCCGACGCTCGGCCTCGACCTGATCCCGCAGCTTGCACAGGACCGTTTCGAGATGACCGTGCGACTGCCGCCCGGCACGCAGCTGCGGGATACCGATTCGCTCGTGCGCGCCATCCAGGACGCGCATGCCGGGGACGAGGGCATCGAGGCGCTGTACGCGGTCAGCGGCACCGGCACGCGGCTCGACGCCAGCCCGTCGGAGTCGGGCGAGAACGTCGGCAAGATCAGCGTGCTGATGGAACGCGACGGCGACATGGAAGCTGTGGAAACGGCTGCCACCGAGCGGCTGCGTGCGACGATGCTCCAGCGCTTCCCCGGCGCCGAAGTCGAGTTCGGCCGGCCGCAGATCTTCAGCTTCTCCAATCCGCTCGAGATCGAGTTGCATGGCGCCGAACTCGGCGAGCTGGAAGTCGCCGGCCGGCGTCTGGTCGGGCTGATGGAAGGCTCCGACCGGTACGTCGACATCAAGTCGACCGTCGAGGAAGGCTATCCGGAAATCCAGATCCGCTTCGACCAGGACCGCGCCGCGGCACTCGGCCTCACGACGCGGCAGATCGCCGACCAGGTCGTGCGCAAGGTTCGCGGTGAGGTGGCGACGCGCTACAGCTTCCGCGACCGCAAGATCGACGTGCTGGTGCGTTCGCAGGAAACCGACCGCGCGTCGATCGACGACATCCGCAAGCTGATCGTCAATCCCGAGAGCGCGATGCCGGTGACGCTCGACGCGGTCGCCGACGTGGTCGCGACCACCGGCCCGAGCGAGATCCACCACGCCAACCAGACGCGGGTGGCGGTGGTGTCGTCGGGGCTCGCCTACGGCGATCTGGGTTCGGCGGTGGCGGAGATCGAATCGCTCGTGGACGCCAATCCGCTGGGTGCCGGCATCACGATGCGCATCGGCGGCCAGGGCGAGGAACTGCGCGAATCGATGCTGTCGCTGCTGTTCGCGTTCGGGCTGGCGATCTTCCTCGTCTACCTGGTGATGGCGTCGCAGTTCGAATCGCTGCTCCATCCGTTCGTGATCCTGTTCACGATCCCGCTGGCGGTGGTCGGCGCGGTGCTGGCGCTGGTGCTCACCGGGTCGACGCTGTCGGTCGTGGTGTTCATCGGCCTGATCCTGCTGGTCGGCATCGTCGTCAAGAACGCGATCATCCTGATCGACAAGGTCAACCAGCTGCGTGAATCGGGCGTGGCCAAGGACGAGGCGATCGTGCGGGGCGCGCAGTCGCGCCTGCGGCCGATAGTGATGACCACGCTGACCGCGCTGCTGGGGTTCATGCCGCTGGCGGTGCTGGGCGGCGAGGGCGCCGAAGTCCGGCAGCCGATGGCGATCACGGTGATCGGCGGCCTGGCCGTGTCGACGCTGCTGACGCTGTTCGTGATTCCGGTGGTGTACAAGCTGCTCGATCGCCGCACCGACGAGAGCTACGTCGCGCGGGCGAAGCCGCTCGAGATCGCCGCGGGCGACAATACCGGGAGCGCGCACGCATGACCGTCGCCGAGCTCAGCCTGCGCCGTCCGGTGACGGTGATCATGTTCTTCGTGTCGATGCTCGTCATCGGCCTGATCGCGGGCGTGCGGCTGCCGCTGGAGCAGTTCCCGGAGCTCAATGCGCCGTTCATCGCGGTTGAACTGCCGTATCCGGGCTCCACGCCGGAGGAGGTCGAGGCGAGCCTCGTGCGGCCGGTGGAGGAAGCGCTGTCGACGCTCGAAGGCATCAAGAACCTCAACTCGATGAGCACCGCCGACGGCGGCAATGTCTGGATCGAGTTCAGCGACTGGGACCGCGACGTCGAGGTGCTGGCGTCGCAGGCGCGCGAGCGGATCGACGCCATCCGCGGCGACCTCCCGGAAGACTTCCAGCGCTATCGCGTGCAGAAGTTCTCGACCAGCGACGAGCCCGTGCTGCGCGTGCGGCTGGCGAGCGAGCGTGACCTCACCAAGGCCTACGACCTGATCGACATCAACCTCGTCCGTCAGCTGGAACGGCTGCCGGGCGTCGCGCGCGTCGACATCTCGGGCGCGATGGCGAGCGAGATCGAGGTCGCCATCGATCCCGACCGGCTGGCGGCGCACGGCCTGAGCCTTAACGAGCTGGCGGCGACGCTGCAGGCGGTCAATTTCTCGGTGTCGGCCGGCACGATCGACGACGGCCAGCGTCGACTGCGCGTGCAGCCGGTCGGCGAACTGCGCGACATCGGCGAGCTGCGCGCGGTCGTCGTCGGCGCGAACGGGCTGCGGCTCGACCAGATCGCCGACGTGCGCCTGAAGCCCATGCGGATGGATTACGGCCGCCGCCTCGACGGCCGCCCCGCGATCGGCATCGACGTCTTCAAGGAGCGCAACGCGAACCTCGTGGACGTGTCGAACAACACGCTGGAGGAGATCTACCGGATCGTCGAAGGCCCGGAGTTCGAGGGGATCAAGGTGATCCTGATCGGAAACCAGGGCGACAACGTCAAGAGTTCGCTGCTGGAGCTGAGCGAGGCCGGCCTGATCGGCCTGGTGCTGTCGGTCGCGGTGCTGTTCTTCTTCCTGCGCCACTGGCCGTCGACGCTGATGGTGAGCCTCGCGATCCCGATCTGCTTCGTGATGACGCTGGGCTTCATGTACTTCTTCGGCGTCACGCTGAACGTGCTGACGATGATGGGGCTGCTGCTGGCGGTCGGCATGCTGGTCGACAACGCCGTGGTGGTGGTCGAAAGCATCTACCAGGAACGCGAGAAGCACCCGGGCAACGCCTCGTGGGCGTCGGTGATCGGCACGAAGAACGTGGCGATCGCGCTGTCCGCCGGCACGCTCTGTCACTGCATCGTGTTCGTGCCCAACCTGTTCGGCGCGACGAACCAGATCAGCATCTTCATGGTGCAGATCGCGATCACGATCACGGTGTCGCTGCTGGCGTCGTGGCTGGTGGCCGTGAGCCTGATTCCGATGCTGTCGGCGCGGATGAAGACCCCGCCGGCGGCCACCGCCAGTACCGGCGCGATCGCGCGGATGCAGGACGGCTATGCGCGCTTCCTCGGCTGGACGCTGCGCCACCGCGGCGTCAGCGTGCTCGGCATCCTGCTGATCGTCGTGGTGAGCTTCGTGCCGATGCAGATGACGAAGAAGGACTTCTTCTACCAGGAGCCGACGCGCGAACTGGAGATGTACTACCAGTGGAAGGGGGCGTACTCGTTGCAGCAGGTGTCGGACGAGGTGCTCAGGGTCGAGACCTGGCTGGACGAGAACCGCGAGAAGCTGCAGATCGAGCAGATCTACTCGTGGTACAGCGAACAGGGTTGGGCCGGCACCCGCGTGACGCTGCGCAGCGACGGTGGCGACCTGCGACCGCCGAAGGACGTGATGGAGGAGATCCGCGCCGACGCGCCGAGATCCGCGCGCTACACGCTCGGGTTCAACAACGACGGCGGTGGCCAGCAGGGCGGGGGACAGCCGTCGATCCAGGTGTCGCTGATCGGCGACTCGTCCGAGCAGCTCAAGGAGCTCGCCGAAGTCATCATCCCGCGGCTGTCGACGCGAAAGGAACTGCGCGACGTGCGCGTGGACACCGGCGACGTCAACACGGAGCTGGCGATCCGCGTCGATCGCGAGCGGGCGCTGTCGTACGGTTTCAGCGCGGAGCAGGTGGCGCAGTACGTCGGCATCGCGCTGCGCGGCACGCCGCTGCGCGAGTTCCGGCGCGGCCAGAGCGAGGTGCCGGTCTGGGTGCGTTTCGACGGTGTCGACGATTTCGGCATGGAGGACCTCGCGTCATTGACGCTGCGCGCCCCCGACGGTTCGGCGATTCCGCTGCTTTCCGTCGTCAGCGTCGACATGCAGTCCTCGTCGACTCAGGTGTTCCGCCAGAACCGCCGTACGACGCTCAACATCCAGGCCAACCTCGCCGACAAGGTGACGATCGAGGATGCCCGCGCCGCGATGGAAGGCGAGCTGAAGGTGATGACGCTGCCGCCGGGGTATTCGTGGAGCTTCGAGGGCGCGTTCCAGCGCGAGGACGAGGCCGGCAAGCAGATGGCGTTCAACACCATCATCGCGCTGCTGATGATCTACGTGGTGATGGCGGCCGTGTTCGAGTCGCTGCTGTTCCCGGCGGCGATCATGAGCAGCATCGTCTTCTCGATCTTCGGCGTGTTCTGGCTGTTCTGGATCACCGGCACGGTGTTCAACATCATGGCCGCGATCGGCATCCTGGTGCTGATGGGCGTGGTGGTGAACAACGGCATCGTCATGGTGGAACACATCAACGCACTGCGCCGCGCCGGTTTCGACCGCACGCACGCGCTCGTGCAGGGCAGTCGCGACCGCCTGCGGCCGATCCTGATGACCATGGGTACCGCGATCCTGGGCATGGTGCCGATCGCGCTGAGCCAGACGCAGATGGCCGGTGACGGCCCGGCGTACTACCCGATGGCGCGCGCCATCGCCGGCGGTCTCGCGTTCTCGACGCTGGTGAGCCTGCTGTTCCTGCCGACGATCTACGCGATGCTCGACGACATGCGCGAATTCGTCACCGGGCGGATGCGGGCGGCACGCGAATGGCGGCAACCGCCGGCGATCCCCGCCACCGGCGAATGACCGCTCAGCCGAGGCGGCCGATCAGGGCCGCCCCGGCGATCCAGACCGCGATCCCGGTGCCGAGGCTGGTCAGGAAGAAATTGACGAGCACGCGTGCGACGCGATTGCGCCACCACCCGGTCAGCCGGGAGGTGTCGTCGCGCAGCCGCAGGAAGTCGGCGTAGGTGGGCTTGCGCAGCCACGCCTCCACGAGCGCCGACACGGTCCCCGACGCGAGCGCCGGATGCAGCGGCGTCAGTGGCGACGACACCGCGGCGGCGAGAATCGACAACGGATGACCGCCCGCGGCGAGGCAGCCGAGCGCGCCGCCGATCGCCGTCGTGACGGCCCACTGCAGCACCATGTCGCCGCCCGTTTCGGCGCCGCCCTGCCAGAAGCCCCAGGCGAAGCCACCGAGCAGGAACGCGACGAGCACGATCGTGAACCACGGGATGTCGGAGCGTCGTTCCAGCGCATCGAGCCCGGCGAGTTCGTCCGCCGGCGGCACCGTGCCCTCGCGCAGCATGGCGGCCAGTCCCTTCAGGTGTCCGGCGCCCACCACGGCCAGTACCCGGCGCGCACCGTCGCTGCCGACCTGGCGCAGCCGCGCGGCCATGTAACGGTCGCGCTCGGCGATCACCGCCTCGTAGAGCGGCGGACTGCCCGCGGCGAATTCACCGAAGCTGGCTTCGAGGAAGTCGCCTTCCTTCAGCTTCTCGATCTCGTCGCTGCCGACCTTCTCGTCGGCGAACAGACTCGCCCCCAGCCCCGCGATCAGCTTCGTGCGGCCCCAGAACCCGAGCCGCGAGAACGCGCGGCGGAGGGTGATGCCGACGTCGCGGTCGATCAGCGCCATCCGCAGGCCGCGTTGCTGGGCACCGAGCGACGCGGCCTTGAGTTCCGCGCCGGGCTCGACGCCGAGCTGCTCGGCGAGGCGCCGCTGGTAGGCGGCCAGCGCGAGGTTGGCGGCGACCAGCCCGGTCTTTCCTTCTCGCAGTATCTGGAACAGGTCCAGCTTCGCCAGCGCGTCCGGGTCGGTCAGCGCGCGGTGGCGCTGCGCATCGAGCTCGATCGCGATGGTGTCGTAGTCGCCGCGGGCGACTTCCGCTTCCACCGCATCGACGCTGGCGCGCGATACGTGCGCGGTGCCGAGCAGCGTGTAGTGCACGCCGTCGCGTTCGACGAACAGGTGCGGCTGGTCATGCAGGGCGCCGGCGGCGCCCGGGTCGGGGATGTTCAATCGCGGTACCGCTTGAGCAGGTCCTGGTAGGCGTCGATGCGGCGGTCGCGCAGGAACGGCCAGATGCGCCGCACCTTTTCGCTGCGCGCGAGGTCGATGTCGACGACGAGCACCTCCGCCGCCTCCGTCCCGGCTTCGCCCAGCACTTCGCCCTGCGGACCGAGCACGTGGCTGCTGCCCCAGAAATCGATGCCCGACGCGTCGGTCGGGGACGGTTCGTGGCCGACCCGGTTGCAGCTGAGCACCGGCAGCCCGTTGGCGACGGCGTGGCCGCGGTGGCTCAGGATCCACGCGTCGCGCTGGCGCGATTTCTCGGCCGCGTCGTCGTCGGGGTCCCAGCCGATCGCGGTCGGGTAGAGCAGCATCTCCGCGCCGGCCAGCGCCATCAGCCGCGCGCCTTCCGGATACCACTGGTCCCAGCAGACGAGCACGCCGAGCCGGCCCACGCTCGAATCGATCGGCTCGAAGCCGAGGTCGCCGGGGGTGAAGTAGAACTTCTCGTAGAAGCCGGGGTCGTCCGGGATGTGCATCTTGCGGTACTTGCCCAGCAGCCGTCCGTCGGCTTCCAGCACGACGGCGGTGTTGTGGTAGAGCCCCGCGGCACGGCGCTCGAACAGCGAACCGACGATCACGACGCCGTGCTTTTTCGCCAGCGCGCCGAGGCGCTCCGTGCTCGGGCCGGGGATCGGCTCGGCGCGGTCGAATTCGTCGCAGTGCTCGCGCTGGCAGAAGTACGGGCCGTTGTGCAGTTCCTGCAGCAGCACGAGCTTCGCGCCCCGCGCCGCGGCGTCGGCCACGCGCGCCTCGATGTTGGCGAGGTTGTCCTCGGTCGAGCCATGGTCGCGGTCCTGCACGAGCGCGACGGTGAGCATCCTTTCGTTCATGCCAGCAGGCCCTCCGGGAGTTGCATCGTGACGCAGTGCAGGCTGCCGTTCTGGCGGATCAGCGGGCGGCAGTCGATCGGCACGATCTCGCGACCGGGAAACGCGCGGCCGAGCACCTCGGCGGCGGCGTCGTCGGCCGGGTCGCCGTAGGCCGGCATCAGCACCGCGCCGTTGATGATCAGGAAGTTGGCGTAGGACGCCGCGAGGCGACGGCCGTCTTCGCGGATCGCGCGCGGCCACGGCAGCGGAAAGAGCCGATACGGAAACCCGTCCGGCGTGCGGAACGCGGCGATCTCCGCCGCCATCGCCTGCAGCTCGGCGTAATGGCTGTCTTCCGGATCGTCGCAGGCCTGGTAGACGATCGCGTCGGTCGCGGCGAAGCGGGCCAGCGTGTCGATGTGCGCGTCGGTGTCGTCGCCCTCGAGGTAGCCGTGGTCGAGCCACAGCGTCCGCTCCTGCCGCAGGTACGCCTGCAGCCGCGCGGTCATCGTTTCGCGGTCGATCGACGGATGACGTTCGTGCAGGCACGCCCACGTCGACAGCAGCGTGCCGTCGCCGTCGGTTTCGATGCCGCCGCCCTCGAGCGCGAAATCGACGCGTTCGCGCGCCGCGCCGCCGAACAGCCCGCCGGCATGCAGGCGCGCGACCAGCTGGTCGTCCTCGCCGGCGTCGAACTTGCCGCCCCAGGCGGTGAATTCGAAGTCGAGCAGCCGGAACCCGTCAGCGTCGCGCAGCGTGATGGGGCCCGAGTCGCGCAGCCACGTATCGTCGTACGGAAGCTGCGCGAACCGCACGCGGTCGGTGGGAACCCCGGCCCCGGACAGCATCGCCGCGGCGCGCCTGCCGACCTCGACGTCGGCCACGCAGACCACGACCCGTTCGAACCGGGCGATCGCCGCGGCGAGCTCGACATAGGTGCGCTCGACGTCGGCCAGGCCGTCGGCCCAGTCGGTGCCGGCGTGCGGCCACGCGATCAGGACGCCGGACTGGGGTTCCCATTCCGCCGGGAAGCGAAGCGAGGCGGACATGGTGCTACCGCTGGGCCGGCGCCGGGCCGATCTCGGTCGGCGACGCCTTCGCGGCCACGGCGTCCACGACGTGGTCGTGCTCGAAATACACAGAGAACCCCGGGTACGCCCAGCGGGTGATCGGCGGGTTCGCGGCGGTCGAACCCGGGCCGGCGACGGCCGGATACTTCCGCGTCGGCGCACCGAAGCGGGCTTCCACGTCCGCCATCGAGGCACCGCGGGCCGGCATCGCGACGGTTTCCGACCGCACGCGTTCCACCAGCAGCGTATCGGACCCGGCCAGCGCGGCCGGGGCGACCAGCGCCAGGGACAGGATCAGAACCTTCATGGTCGGTCTCCGCTCATTCTCGGGTGACGGTGCGGGCGGCATGATCGCAAAACGGCCCCGGGCAGACTATCCCCGCGGTGCCGTCGACGATGCGTCGCGGTGGCGGCGGCAAACGAAAACGCCGGCTTTCGCCGGCGTTTCGCGGTTTCGGTGGCGGCCTGCGCTCAGCGCTGGCGGGCCTTGAAACGCGGGTTCGACTTGCAGATCACGAAGACCTTGCCACGACGGCGGACGACCTTGCAGTCGCGATGGCGGGTCTTCGCCGACTTCAGGGACGAAAGCACTTTCATGACGGATCCTTGGAAGGGTTGGGCGGAATAAAGAAGCGGGATTATAGCGGGTGGGGAAAGGGCTTGCAATACAACCGCTTGGCCAGGCCGGGACACCCCTTCAGGCCAGATAGGCCTCGGCGAGCGTGTTCAGGTGCACCCGCTCGGCGTCCCGCAGCAGCGGGGAGAGCAGCATCATCACCTGGACGATGCC
>CAMPHE010000009.1 GCA_946885815.1 uncultured Arenimonas sp. | reverse complement strand
GACGGGGATGTCGTGACGCTGGTCCGCAACCACGAGATGGGGCGCGGCGATTCGTTCGCGCCGGCGGCCGCCACGTGGGACCCGCGCGCCGGTGGCGGCACGGTGACGCTGAGGTTCGACACGCGCCGCGGCGTCGCGGTCGATGCGTGCCCCTCGCTGTCGGGCACGATCTACAACTGTTCGGGCGGCATCACGCCGTGGGGCACGTGGCTGAGCTGCGAGGAGACCGTCGAAGCCGGCGGCGGCCCATCGTCGCGCTCGCACGGCTGGGTGTTCGAAGTGCCGGCGACCGGCATCGCCGCGGCCGAACCGCTGGTCGGCCTCGGCTGTTTCAAGCACGAAGCCGCGACCGTCGACCCGGCCGACGGCATCGTCTACCTGACCGAAGACCAGAAACCGCACGCCGGGTTCTACCGGTTCGTGCCGGCGAAGCGTGGTGACCTGCGTCGCGGCGGCCGGCTGCAGATGCTGCGCGCGGTCGGCGCGCCCGACCTGCGCCGGGGCCGAACGCCGGGCGAGCGCCTGCCGGTGCGGTGGGTCGACATCGAACGCCCCGAACGCGGCGTCGATGACGCCGGCGGCGAATTCGGCGTGCTGGCGCAGGGCGTCGCCGGCGGCGCGTCGCTGTTCGTGCGGCTCGAAGGCTGCATCGCCGACCGCGACCGCGTCTGGTTCACGTCGACCAGCGGCGGCGACGCCGGCTGCGGCCAGCTCTGGGCGCTGCACCCGCGCTCGCAGGAACTCGAACTGGTGTTCGAGTCGCCGTCGCGCGATGTGCTCGACTACCCCGACAACCTCGTGCCGAGTCCGCGCGGCGGCCTGGTGATCTGCGAGGACGCGGAGGGCCGGCACCCGCAGCGCCTCTGGGGCATGACGCCCGGCGGCGGCCTCTTCGAGTTCTGCCGCAACGCGGTGCGCCTCGACGGCACGAAGGGGTTCACCGGCGATTTCAGCGCCGAGGAATGGGCCGGCACCTGTTTTTCGCCGGACGGTCGCTGGCTGTTCGCGAACCTCTACCGCCCCGGCCTGACGGTGGCGATCACCGGCCCTTGGCGTAGCGGCCTGATCTGACCGGTCCGGACCGCCCGCCGACGAACGGTGCTTGACAATTATTCGATAATTCTAAAAATATCGAACCATGGAATCCGACGACGCCCTCACCGTGCTTACCGCCCTGAGCCACCCGACGCGGCTCGCCGCGTTCCGCCTGCTCGTCGAAGCGGGGCAGGGCGGCCTGCCCGTAGGCGCGCTGCGCGAGCGGCTCGACGTGCCGGCGCCGACGCTGACCGCCCACCTGCATGTCCTGCGCGCCGCCGGCCTGGTACTCGACCGGCGCGAAGGGCGGGTCATCAACGTCCGGGCCGGATTCGGCCGGGTCGACGCGCTGGTCGGATTCCTGATGCGCAACTGCTGCGCCGGCGACGACGCCGGCGATTCCCTCGACTGCGGCCCGAAGACAGGCTGCGGACCCACCCGGAGCAAGCCCCGATGACCCGATTCCATGTCCACCTGAACGTCGCCGACCTCCCCACCAGCATCGCCTTCTATCGCGGGCTGTTCGGTGCCGAGCCGACCGTGGTCCACGGCGACTACGCGAAATGGATGCTCGACGATCCGCGCGTGAACTTCGCGATCTCGACGAAGGGCCGCGCGCCCGGCATCGATCATGTCGGCCTGCAGGTCGACGATGCGGACGGGCTCGCGCAGATCGGTGCGCGGCTCGCCGCCGCCGAGGCCGCGCTGATGCCGGAAGCCGGCGCCACCTGCTGCTACGCGCGTTCCGACAAGCTGTGGACCGAAGACCCGCAGGGCCTGCGCTGGGAAACGTTCCACACGCATGGCGAGGCGACGACGTACTACGCGGCCGGTGACGACGCGTGCGCCAGCGGCGCCGCGTGCGCCGCGCCGACGGCCCTGCCCGAAGCGGTCGCGGCGTCCGCGCCGGCGGACAAGGCGGCGCTGAAGGCGGCCTGCTGCGGCCCGGCATCGGCGTGCTGCTGATGGCCAGCGCCATCGCCGAAGCCACCGCGCCGGACCGCGCGGCGATCGGGGCGCTGCTCGCCGCGAACGCGCTGCCGACGGACGACATCGCCACCGCGCCGCTGCGTTTCCTCGTCGCCCGCGAGGACGACGCGCTCGTCGGGGTCGTCGGTCTCGAACGGCACGGCGAGGCGGCGCTGCTGCGCTCGCTCGCGGTGCGCGCCGACCGGCGCGGCCACGGCCTCGGCGACGCCCTGCTGCGCGCGGCCGAACGCGTCGCGCGCCGCGGCGGCATCGGCGAGCTCGTGCTGCTGACGACCACCGCGGCACCGTTCTTCGCTGCGCGCGGTTACCGCCCGATCGACCGCGAAGCGGTGCCGGCCGCGCTGCGCGACAGCGCCGAGGTCCGGTCGCTGTGCCCGGCGAGCGCGACCGTGATGCGCAAGGCGCTGCCGGCGCCGCGGCGTTTCCTGTTCGTCTGCGTCGAGAATTCCAATCGCAGCCAGATGGCCGAGGCCTTCGCGCGCCTGCACGGCGGCGACGACGTCGAGGCGTACAGCGCCGGCTCGCGCCCGTCGGGGCGCATCAATCCGAAGGCGATCCGCTTCATGGCCGAGCGCGGTGTCGACCTGGCCGGCCAGTCGAGCAAGTCGCTCGACGATCTGGCGGCACTCGAATTCGACGCGGTGGTGACCATGGGCTGCGGTGACGCGTGCCCGTGGGTGCCGGCGCGTCGGCGCGAGGACTGGGCGCTCGCCGATCCGCGCGAAATGGACGACGCCGGCTACCGCGAGGTACGCGACGACATCGAGGCGCGCGTCCGGGCGCTGCTGGCGTCGTGAGCACCGCGCGCGTCTTTCCCGGCGACGGCGTGCGCGCGCTCGCCGCGGAATTCGCGGGCAGCGCGCTGCTGCTCGCGATCGTGGTCGGCTCCGGCGTGATGGGGGAATCGCTGTCCGCAGGCGTCGCCGGACTCGCGCTGCTGGCGAACGCGGCGGCGACCGCCGCCGGGCTTTGGGTGCTGATCGTGCTGTTCGCGCCGTCGTCGGGCGCGCATTTCAACCCGGCCGTGACGCTGGTCGCATGGCGGGCACGCGAACTGCCGGGAAGGATGGCCGCGGCGTACGTCGCGGCGCAGGTCGCCGGTGCCGTCGTCGGCGTGCTGCTCGCGCACGCGATGTTCGATCTGGTCGTGTGGCAGCCCGGCGTGCGGGCGCGGACCGGCGCCGGCCAGTGGCTCGCGGAAGCCGTGGCCACGGCCGGCCTGCTGCTCGCGATCCGCCTCGGCGGTGCGCGGGCGCCGCGGGCGGTGCCGGCGCTGGTCGCCGCCTGGATCTTCGCCGCCTACTGGTTCACCGCGAGCACGTCGTTCGCGAATCCGGCCGTGACCCTCGCGCGTGCGCTGACGACCACGTTCTCCGGCATCCGGCCGCTGGACGTCGCGCCGTTCGTGCTCGCACAGCTCGCGGGCGGTCTCGCCGGGGCCCGGCTCGGGGCATGGTGGGCGCGGTCCCCGTTGCCCGGAACGGCGGGGGCGTCCACGATCGTGGCCACCCCCGACGGAGCCGACCCATGATCACCCTGCTGTATGCCGCGCTGTGCACGCTGCTCGTCCTCGCGCTCGCCGGCCGCGTGATCGCCGCCCGGTGGCGGCACCGGGTGGGGATCGGGGACGGCGGCGTGCCGGAGCTGCAGCAGCGCGTCCGCGTCCACGCCAACGCGGTCGAATACCTGCCGCTCGCGCTGCTGCTGCTCGGCGGCATGGAACTCAACGGCTACGACGACGCCTGGATCCACGGCTTCGGCATCACGCTGCTGCTGTCGCGCCTGCTGCACGCGTGGGGCCTGAGCCGGCATGCCGGCACGAGCGTCGGACGCTTCGCCGGCACGGTGCTGACGCTGCTGCTGATGGTGGCGATGGCCGGGTTCGCGATCGCCGGATACGTGGCGCAGCATCAGTCCGGCGGGGCGTAGTCCGCACTCATCGCGGCGGCGCCAGCAGTTCCCGCCGGCTCAGGAATCCGTCCCCGTCGGCGTCCTGCCGGGCGAACTGGCGTGCGAAGCGCGCGCGGTGATCGGCGATCGTGATCGGAGTAGCGTTCGCCACATGCTGTTCCGAGGGCTGCAGCACGCCGTCGCCGTCGCGGTCGCGCTGGCGGAAGGCCCAGCTCATCTTCGCGAGGAACTCGTCGAGCGAAACACGGCCGTCGGCGTCGGTGTCGACGCGCGAGAACCAGTCGCCGGTCGACTGCGCGTCGACGGCGGCCGTCGCCGTGGCGGCCACGATCGCGATCGCGAGCATCAGCGCGGCAGTGCGCATACCGTGATCTCCTCGCGGTCGTGGTAGAGCTGCTTCGCGCGGATCGTCAGGGGCCGGCCCGCCTGCGTGGAGAACAGTTCGAGGCAGTCGCGCGTCTCGTCCCAGCGTTTCTTCATCGGCAGCTTCAGGTTGAAGATCGCCTGGCGGCACCAGCCTTCGCGGAACCACGTCGCCATCCGCGCGGCGACCTTCTTCGGCGACTCGACCATGTCGCAGACGAGCCAGTCCACCGTCTTCGGCGGCTGCCAGTGGAAGCCGTCGGCGCGGATGTGTTCGATCACGCCGGTCTCGAGCGCGCTCGGCGCGAGCGGGCCGTTGTCGATCGCCGCGACGCGCACATGCCGCTTCGCCAGCACCCAGCTCCAGCCGCCGGGCGCGGCGCCGAGGTCGGCGGCGGTCAGGCCGGGCTTCACCAGCGCCTCGCGTTCGCGCGCGTCGAGGAGCGTCAGCAGCGCTTCCTCCAGTTTCATCGCGCTGCGGCTCGGCGCGTCGGCATGCGCACGCAGCCGCGGTACGCCGAGCGGCCACGGCGATGCGTCGCCGGGATCGGCGGCGGCGAGCAGCGCGTGGTCGCCGGCGAGCAGCAGCACGTGCAGGCGCGGCAGGCGCGGGTCTTCCCGGTCCGTGAGCAGGCCGCGCTGCCGCAGCGCGGGGCGCAGCGCGTTGCCTAGCGCGCGGGCGAGCCCGGCCAGCGGCTTGCCGTCGTCGGTGTCGGGGTGCTCGACCCAGACGTCGCCGTGGCGGCCGCGGCCGCCGAGCGCGTCCATGATCGGCGCGATGCGGTCGCTCGTGTCCATGCCGGCGACGTCGGCGAGCAGGCGCAGCTTCTGCCGCGCGAACACCAGCGTCGACCACGGCTGCGCCGTCGACAGCGCGCGGGCGTCGTCGACGCCGAGGAAGCGCACGAACCCGTCGCCGCGCCGCGCGTTCGCATAGCCGGCGAATCCGGCGGCGGCGGCGCGCTCGCCGAGTTCGGCGGCCAGCTCGGGTTCGAAGCCGGCGCGGCAATACCCGAGCAGTCCGTCAGTAGACGACACCGGACTCGCCATAGTCGCGCAGCACGTCGCGCGCGTGCTCGCGCATCAGGCCCTGGTGCACGGCGATGCCGCGGCGTTCGAGTTCGCCGGTCCAGTCGGCCGGCAGCGGGCCTTCGTCGAAACCGGCGAGCGTCTGCACGTCGTCGGCGGTCGCGGCGATCAGCAGTTCGTCGACGCCCGCCCATACCAGTGCGCCGTAGCACATCGCGCACGGCTGGGCCGAGGTCGCCAGCGTCACGTGGCCGCCGGCGAGGTTCAGGCGGAAGTTCTGCAGCCGCTGCTGGCTCGTGGCGAGCGCCAGCGTCTCGGCGTGCGCGATCGAACACGCATGCGGCACGACCCGGTTCACGCCGACGCCGACGAGCCGATCGTCGCGGAACACCGCGGCGCCGAACGGCCCGCCGGTGCGATGCTCCACGTTGCGTCGCGACAGATGGATCGCGAGCGCGACGCGGCTGTCCGCGTCCGGGTACGAGCGGTCCGCGTCGACTTCGTCGTGCACCCACGGCGGCAGGGTCAGGTGCAGCTGCGCCAGGATCATCTCAGCCTCCCTTCTTCGCCCACGTGTCGCGCAGCGTCACGGTGCGGTTGAACACCGGCGCGTCGGCGCGATGGTCGTGGCGGTCGGCGGCGAAGAAGCCGAGCCGCTCGAACTGCAGCGCCTGTTCCGGCGCGACCGTCGCCGCGGCCGGCTCGACATACGCGCGCACGATGCGCACCGAGTCCGGATTCAGGCAGTCGCGGTAGCCCCGGCCGTGTTCGTCGTCGTCCGGATCGGCGACGCTGAACAGGCGGTCGTACAGCCGCACCTCGGCCGGCACCGCGTCGGCGGCACTCACCCAGTGGATCGTGCCCTTGACCTTGCGGTCGGCGCCCGGCATGCCGGGGCGCGTGTCGGGATCGAGCGTCGCGTGCAGCGCGACGAGGGTGTCCCCGTCCTTCTCGACGGCGGTGCAGCGCACGATGCCGACGCCGCGCAACCGCACCTCGCCGCCCGGCACGAGCCGGTGGAATCCCTTCGGCGGTACTTCCATGAAATCCTCGCGCTCGATCCACAGCGCGCGCGCGAACGGCACGTCGCGCTCGCCGAACGACGGATCTTTCGGATGGTTCGGGAAGCGCAGCGTTTCGCGATGGTCTTCCGGCAGGTTGTCGAGCACCAGTTTCACCGGGTCGATCACTGCCAGCCGGCGCGGCGCGGCCGCGTCCATCGTTTCGCGGATGCAGCCCTCGAGCACGGAATAGTCGATCAGCGAGTTCTGCTTGCTGACGCCGACGCGGTCGGCGAGCAGCCGCAGCGCCGCCGGCGGGCAGCCGCGACGGCGCAGGCCCTGCAGCGTCGGCATGCGCGGGTCGTCCCAGCCGGCGACCAGGCCTTCCTCGACCAGCGCCAGCAGCTTGCGCTTGCTCATCACCGTGTAGTTGAGGTTGAGCCGCGAGAATTCGATCTGCCGCGGCTTGCCGGCCGGCACGTCCATGCCGGCGGCGACGAGGGAGGCGTACAGCGCCGGATCGCCGGCGACGTCGACGTGGTCGACGCACCAGTCGTACAGCGGCCGGTGGTCCTCGAACTCGAGCGTGCACAGCGAATGCGTGATGCCTTCCAGCGCGTCGCTGAGCGCATGCGCGAAGTCGTACATCGGGTAGATCGGCCACGCGTCGCCGGTGTTCTGGTGCTCGACGTGCTTGATCCGGTACAGCGCCGGATCGCGCAGGTTGATGTTGCCGCTGGCCATGTCGATCTTCGCGCGCAGCGTGCGGGCGCCGTCGGGGAACTCACCGGCGCGCATGCGCGTGAACAGGTCCAGGTTCTCGTCGATGCTCCGGCCGCGGAACGGCGAATCGCGCCCGGGCTCGGTGAGCGTGCCGCGGTATTCGCGCACCTGTTCGGCGCTCAGGTCGCAGACGTAGGCCTTGCCGTCGCGCACCAGCTTCAGCGCGGACTGGTAGAACACCTCGAAATAATCCGACGCGTGCCGCAGCTCGGCCCATTCGAAGCCCAGCCAGCGCACGTCCTCCTTGATCGCCTGCACGTATTCCGGGTCTTCCTTCGCCGGGTTGGTGTCGTCGAATCGCAGGTTCACCGGCCCGCCGAACTCGCGGCCGATGCCGAAGTTCAGGCACACCGACTTCGCATGGCCGATATGCAGATAGCCGTTGGGTTCGGGCGGAAACCGGGTACGGACGCGCGCGTGGCGGCCCGACCCGAGGTCCTCGCGGACGATCTGGCGGATGAAGTCGTTCTTTTCCGCGGGTGCGGACGGGGCGGCGGCGTCGGACATGCGGATCGCGGCGAGGGAAGGGCCGCCCAGTCTACCGGGTGGCGGGCGCGGCGCCGCGACGGGCTGATCGCCGGGCCCGGACATGGTTAGAATCGGCCGGCCGGGGGGTGTCGCGCAGCAATCAAGGAGAGGGGACGCGTGCCCACCATGCGGACCATGCCGATCATCGTCATCGTGGTGCTGCTGTCGCTGTTTTCCGCGGCGATCGCGGGCGCGGCCCCGGAATCGCGACGCGACGGGCCGTCGCCGTCGTTCGAGCTGGCGGTGATGGAGACGCCGCGCGGCACGCCGCTCGCCGACATCATCAGCGGCCGCGCGCAGCCCGGCTTCACGCCGCTGATGAGCGCCGGCACGCGCTTCGACGCGAAACCCGACGACGCCGTCTGGCTGCGCGTGCGCACGACGCTGCCGCCGGGGCCGTCGGAGCGCTGGAGCATCGACGTGGTCCGCGTGCCGATCGACCGGCTGCGGCTGCGCCTGCCCGACGGAACCGTCGTCGCGCAGGACACCTTCTACAAGGCCGCCAGCGCGGCGGGGCCGCCGTGGCCGTCGAGCTTCGTGCTGCGGCTGCCGCCGGGGCTGTCGGGCGAAGTGACGCTGTATCTGGAGGTCGAAGGCAATACGCGCGGCGGCCTGCACGTGCGGATCCGCGACGCCGCCGAATCGGCCGACGCGCAGGCCGCGGCCCGCATCTATTTCCGGTTCGTCTATGGCGTGCTGCTGCTGGTGGCCGCGCTGTCGCTCGGGCGCCGGCTGATCGATCCGGCCAGCGGGCCGGTCGGAATGGGTGCCGCGGCCTTCTGCGCGTGGCTCGCCTGTCTCGGCGTCAACGGCCATCTGTATTCGTTGCCGGAAGTGTCGCGGCTGTCTTCGCTCGGTGCGAGCGGCCCGCTGGCGCTGTTCATGCTCGGCGCCGGGCCGCTGCTGCTGGCGACGACCCGCTACGCGGGACTGTCGAAATCCTCGCCGACGATGCTGCCATGGGTGCGCGGCCTCGGCTGGGTCCTGACGCTGGCGGCGATCGCCGCGCTGTTCCTGGTGCCCGATACCGCCGCGCCGACGATGCAGACGGCCGGCATCGCCGCCTGGGCGATCGCGGTCGCCTGCTCGCTGGTCGTGCTGGCGATGGATTCGCGCAATACGCGCTGGGCGCCGCTGGCGACGCTGCTGATGATGGCGCTGCTCGGCGGGTTCCGGCTGCTGGCCGACCGGCAGGCGCTCGATCCGTCGCTGTTCAACCTCTACGGCTGGCAGCTGATGCTGGCGTCGACGATGGCGCTCTACGTCGGCCTGCCGTGGCTGCGCACGGCCATGCAGCGCTGGGCCATCCGGCGTCGCCGCCAGCCGCCGGAACCGTCCGCCGAGGAGAAGATCGCGCTGGCGCGCGAGAACCTGGTCGCGACCTTGCAGGCCGGGCTCCGCCACGCCGCCGACGGCGACATGAAGTGGATCGCGTTCCGCCGCCTGCTCGACGGCCTGAAAACGGTCCTGCCACTGACCTCCGCCGCCGTGGTGGCGATGGACTTCCACGGCGAGGACCAGCTGCAGGTCGAGCCGGCCGACGCCGAAC
Organism: uncultured Arenimonas sp.; assembly: GCA_946885815.1. Next base: position 5,139 of record CAMPHE010000009.1, on the reverse strand, counting down.
CGCGCTGGCGCGAGCTGCTGTCGCAGCGCTCGACGCTGCTGCGCAACCTCAGCCGCCTGCGGGCGCCGCAGCAGGTGGGCATCGACTTCGACGGTTCCGACGGGCCGCTGGAACAGGTGCAGATGGCGCTGATCCCGCTGCCCGTGCCGAAGCCGGGCTGGGGCGCGCTGCTGGTGGAGCGCCCGAAGAACGTGACCTACAGCGATGCCGAGCTGGACCTGTGCGCGGAATTCGCCGCGGTGGCGATGCTCGCGGGCGAGGAAGCGGCGACGTTCGTCAAGGACAAGCGCGCCGCGGACACCGACACGCTCACCGGTACGCTGAAGCAGGAGGTGCTGCGCGCCGGTCTCGCTTCGGCGATGGACGCGGCGCGGCTCGCGCGACGTCCGCTGAGCCTGCTGTACGTGATCGTCGACCAGCTGCCGGAGCTGCGCGAGGCGGCGGCGGAAGGCGGCGCCGCGCTGGCGCTGGAGCCGGTCGGCCGGCTGCTGCACGAAGAACTCGACTACGGCGACCTGATCGGTCGCGCCGGCCCGGATGGATTCCTGATCGTCGCCGACGGCAAGCGCCTGCTGGAGGCGCGCGAATACGCCGACCGGTTGCGCGCGTCGGTGGAGAAGATGGAAGTCGACGAACGGATCGGCCCGGGATTCAGCGTCAGCATCGGCGTCGCGCCGGCGGTGCCGGGCGAGCGGGAAGGCGGGGCGCTGATCGAGCGGGCGGCGAAGGCGGCGCAGATCGCCTCGAAGAACGGCGGCAACCAGATCTTCAGCTGATGGCCGATCTCGCTTCGCGAATCCGGGCGGTGCCGGATTTTCCCGCACCGGGGATCGTCTTCCGCGACGTGATGCCGCTGCTGGCGGACGCCGACGGCTTCGCGGAGGCGATCGAGGCGCTGGCGGCCCCGTGGCGCGGCATGGCGCTGCAGGCCGTCGTCGGCATCGAGGCGCGCGGTTTCATCTTCGGCGCGGCGCTCGCGCAGGCGCTCGGCGTCGGCTTCGTGCCGCTGCGCAAGCCGGGCAAGTTGCCGGGCCCGCTGCACGAGGTCGAATACGGACTGGAGTACGGACGCGACCGGCTGCAGGTGCAGGCCGACGCGCTCGCGGCCGGCGCGCGCGTGCTGCTGGTGGACGACGTGCTCGCGACCGGCGGCACGCTCGCGGCCGCGGCGAAGCTGCTGCAGGCGCTGCAGGTCGAGATCGTCGGGGCGACGGTGCTGGTGGAGATCGAGGCGCTCGGCGGGCGGGCGAGATGCGCGTTCGCGCAGACGCTGGTGGCGGTGCTCAGGTTTTGACGATCGCGCCCGAAGGCGCTCCTACAGGGGGGTGAGGGCGCAGACGTAGACGAGTTCGCAGGCGCCGTCGCCGCTGTCCTCGCGGGTCAGCGAGCTGCGCCACGCCCAGCCGTCGTCGCGGCGCGCCTCGATCAGCCAGCCCTGCAGCCGCACCATCTGGCCTTCGCGCACGCCGTCCAGCGCCCGCTCCACCTCCGGATCGGCCGGCACCATGTGCATGTTGGCGCTGGACCGGACGATTTCCGGCAGCGGGATCGGCGGCCCCTGGCCGCCCCAGCGATAGCGGTACCAGCGACCGGACTGGCTGATGCCGAGCGGCTCGTACACGGCCGGATCGGCCATCCGCTGCCAGCCGAGCGCGAGATCGGTCGGCGAGATCGCCGACTCCGGCCCGAACGAATAATCCTCGCGCGAAAGCACCCGCGCTTCGATGCTGAAGCTCGCCAGCGGCGACACCGTGAACTCGCCGCGGCGGAACGGCCGTGCGTCCCCCGGCACCCGGCCCTGCACCGGTTCGGCACCGAAGGCGGCTGGCGGCAGCACGCACGCGGCGGTCGACGAGGTGCCGCCCGGCGCGGCGGTCGATCCGGGGCGCCCGGCCCAGGCGAGCCCGGCGAGCGCGACGACGATGAAGATCCAGACCCAGCGCGGCATGCGCCGAGTCTAACCCCCCTGCAACCGGCGCAGCGCGGCGCGGAAACGCTCCGCATGCGAGTGTTCGGCGCCCGCCAGCGATTCGAACCATTCGGCGATGTCGTCGAACCCTTCCTCGCGTGCGATCCGCGCCATCCGCGGATAGCGCTCGTCGCAGTCCGCGCGTTCGCCCTCGATCGCCGCGCGCAGATTGTCGGCGGTGCAGCCGAACGGCAGTCCCGAATCCGGCGCGCCGCACGGCTCGAGGTATTCGAGCAGGCCGTGCGCATGGCCGGTTTCGCCCTCGGCGGTGGAGCGGAACACCGACGCCACCTCGGGAAAGCCTTCGGCCTCGGCCTTCTGCGCGAAGTAGAGGAACAGCCGGTTCGCCTGCGACTCGCGGGCGAACGCGTCGCGCAGATTGGCTTCGGTGCGTGAACCCTTGATCTCCATCGTCAACTCCCGGGTGTCAGCAGCAGCTCGGGCGGCAGGTCGCGCAGCACGGCGGCGAGCTTGCGCAGGAACGCGTCCGACGCCGAGCTGCGCCGCCAGACCAGCGCCAGCTGGCGGCTCGGCGCGACGCCGGTGAAGCGCAGCAGTTTCATCGCGTCGGACGGCGGCACCGGCGGCTGCACCGAAAGCAGCGGCAGCAGCGTGGCACCGACGCCGGCCGCGACCATCTGGCGCAGCGTCTCGAGGCTGGTGGCACGGAAGTCGCGTTCTCCGGCGCCACCCAGCGAGCACACCTCCAGCGCCTGGTCGCGCAGGCAGTGGCCTTCCTCCAGCAGCAGCAGGTGTTCGTGTTCGAGTTCGTCGACGGCGAGTTCGTCGCGGGCGGCCAGCGCGTGTCCGGCGGGCACGGCCAGCAGGAACGGCTCCTCGAACAGCACCTCGGTCTCCAGCCAGTCCTCGTGCAGCGGCAGCGCGAGCACCGCGGCATCCAGACGCCCCTCGCGCAGCATCGCCAGCAGCGGTTCGGTCTTCTCCTCCACCAGCAGCAGCTCCAGCCGCGGGAAGCGCGCGCGCACGCGCGGCACGACGTGCGGCAGCAGGTACGGGCCGAGCGTCGGGAAGATGCCGAGCCGGATCGTGCCGGCTTCCGGGTCGGAAGCGCGCCGCGCGATCGCGTGGATCTGGTCGACTTCCGCGAGCACCCGACGCGCGCGCGCGGCGACGTCCTCGCCCGCGGACGTCAGCATCACCTGCCGCGGCGCACGCTCGACGAGCGCGATGCCCAGTTCCTGCTCCAGCTTGCGCACCTGCGTCGACAGCGTGGGCTGGCTCACGTGGCAGGCCTCCGCGGCGCGGCCGAAATGCCGCAGGTCGGCGAGGGCCACCAGATACCGCAGATCGCGCAGATTCATCGGGTGTCACCTCTCCGGGGGCGCTTGCGATAGTTGATACCTATCGAAGCCATAAAATCAATTGCCTTTACCGATGGCCATCCGATGCCTACCATGCACGTCACCCTGATTTCTTCCCCGTGAAAGGAGCTCGTTCCATGTCCCTGATCAACACCCCCGTGCCGTCCTTCAAGACCCAGGCGTTCCACAACGGCAAGTTCGTCGAAGTGAGCGACGCGTCGCTGAAGGGCAAGTGGTCGGTCATCGTGTTCATGCCGGCGGCGTTCACCTTCAACTGCCCGACGGAAGTCGAGGACGCGGCCGAGAACTACGCCGAGTTCCAGAAGCTCGGTGCCGAGGTCTACATCGTCACCACCGACACGCACTTCTCGCACAAGGTCTGGCACGAAACCTCGCCGGCCGTGGGCAAGGCGAAGTTCCCGCTGGTCGGCGACCCGACGCACCAGCTGACCAAGGCGTTCGGCGTGCACATCGACGAGGAAGGCCTGGCGCTGCGCGGCACCTTCGTCGTGAACCCGGAAGGCGTGATCAAGACGCTGGAAATCCACGACAACGCGATCGCCCGCGACATGGGCGAGACGCTGCGCAAGCTCAAGGCCGCGCAGTACGTCGCGTCGCACCCGGGCGAAGTGTGCCCGGCGAAGTGGAAGGAAGGCGCCAAGACCATCGCGCCGTCGCTGGACCTCGTCGGCAAGATCTGACGCCGGCCTCGCGCCCCCCTCCCGTGGGGGGGCGCTTCGAATCCGGAGGCCACGCGCCTCCGGACTGCCCCCCATTCCCGACGTTCGCCGGAGGCCCTTCCATGCTCGATCCGAACCTGCAGGCCCAGCTCAGGGCCTACCTCGAGAAGCTGCAGCAGCCGATCGAGCTGATCGCGTCGCTCGACGATTCGGAGGCGTCGCGCGAGCTCGAGGAACTGCTCGGCGAGATCGCCGCGCTGTCGGACAAGGTGACGAGCGTGCGCCGCGACGACGACGCGCGCCGGCCGTCGTTCGCGATCGCGCCGGCCGGCGGCGAGCCGCGCGTGCGCTTCGCCGGCATTCCGCTCGGCCATGAGTTCACGTCGCTGGTGCTGGCGCTGCTCCAGGTCGGCGGCCATCCGTCGCGCGAGGCGCAGGATCTGCTGGAGCAGGTGCGCGGCCTCGACGGCGACTACGCGTTCGAAACCTATTTCTCGCTCAGCTGCCAGAGCTGCCCCGATACCGTGCAGGCGCTGAACCTGATGGCGGTGCTGAACCCGCGGGTCCGCCACGTCGCGATCGACGGCGCGCTGTTCCAGAGAGAAGTCGAGGCGCGCGAAGTGATGGCGGTGCCGACGGTGTTGCTCAAAGGCGCGCTGTTCGGCAACGGCCGGATGGACCTCGAAGCGCTCGTCGCGAAGCTCGACAGCGGCGCCGAGGCGCGCGCCGCCGAGTCGCTGCGCGCGAAGGCGCCGTACGACGTGCTCGTCGTCGGCGGTGGCCCGGCCGGCGCCGCGTCGGCGGTCTACGCCGCGCGCAAGGGCATCCGTACCGGCGTCGTCGCCGAGCGCTTCGGCGGCCAGGTGCTCGACACGCTGGCGATCGAGAACTTCGTGTCGGTGCAGCACACCGAAGGGCCGCAGCTGGCGGCGGCGCTGGAGCGGCACGTCAAGGAGTACGAAGTCGACGTGATGAACCTGCAGCGCGCGACCGAGCTGGTACCGGCGACGGAACCGGGCGGCCCGATCCGCGTGAAGCTGGCGAACGGCGCCGAGCTGTCGTCGCGCGCGATCGTGCTGTCGACCGGCGCGCGCTGGCGCCAGCTGGGCGTGCCCGGCGAGGACGAGTACCGCAACCGCGGCGTCGCCTACTGCCCGCACTGCGACGG
>CAMPHE010000008.1 GCA_946885815.1 uncultured Arenimonas sp. | reverse complement strand
CTGCTGCTCGCCGGCTTCCCGATGGCGCTGGACCTGGTACGCGGCTGGGCGCCGCAGGCGTGGGTCGACGCGTTCGCGGGGCTGAGCTTCCTGACGCATTTCAACGCGATCGCGCGTGGCGTGCTCGACCTGCGCGACGCGGTGTTCTTCCTGCTGTGCATCGCCGCGTGGCTGGCGGCGACGGTGGTCGTGATCGACATGAAGAAGGCCGACTGAGCGATGACGTCCGCACCCGGTTCCTACCGCGCGCGTCGCGCCTTCCCGCTGCTGGCGCTGGCCGCGATCGCGCTGGCGTTCGTCGCGCTGGTCGCGCTGTCGTCGGTCGTGCTGCGCGGCGCGCGGCTCGACCTCACCGACAAGGGGCTGTACACGCTCTCGCCGGGCACGCAGGCGATCCTCGACAAGGTCGAGGAACCGATCCACCTGACGCTGTACTACTCCGAGCACGCGACGCGCGACCTGCAGCAGTTCCGCGTGTTCGCCGCCCGGGTGCGCGAACTGCTCGAGGAGATCGCGGCGCGTTCGGGCGGCAGCGTCACCTTCGAGGTGATCGACCCGGAGCCGTTCTCCGAGGACGAGGACCAGGCCGCCGCGTACGGATTGCAGGCGATCCCGCTCGGCAGCACCGGCGACAAGCTGTATTTCGGGCTGGTCGGCACGAACAGCACGGACGGCGAGACGACGATGCCGTTCATCCAGCCCGACAAGGAAGCGTTCCTCGAGTACGACGTCGCCAAGCTGGTGTCGACGCTCGGCGTCGATTCGCGGCCCGTGGTGGCGCTGATCAGCGGCCTGCCGACCGGGCCGTCGATGGATCCCTCCGGCCGCCCCGACCCGGGCTGGGTCGTCGACCGGCAGATCGCCGAGCTGTTCGAGCTGCGCCGGCTGCAGGGCGCGATCTCGTCGATCGCCGACGACGTCGACCTGCTGATGGTGGTGCACCCGAAGGACCTGTCCGACGACGCGCTGTACGCGATCGACCAGTTCGTGCTGAAGGGCGGCCGGCTGCTGGTGTTCGTCGACCCGGATTCGGAAGCCGACGCATCGGCGATCGATCCGCTCGATCCGCTGTCGGTCGACATCCCGCGCGCGTCCGACCTGCCGGCACTGTTCGCCGCGTGGGGCATCCAGTACGACCCGACGCGCGTCGTGCTCGACGACCGCCACGCGCTGCAGGTGCAGCCCGATCCGAACGGACCACCGGTGCGGCACCTCGCGGTGCTCGGCCTCGGGAAGGAAGCGCTCAACCAGGGCGACGTCGTGTCGGCGGAGCTCGCGACGCTGAACCTGTCGTCGGCGGGCGCGCTGTCGCTGGCGAAGGAGTCGCCGCTGACGATGGATGCGCTGGCGCAGAGTTCCGGCGCGTCGATGCTGGCGCCGGTGGCGACCGTGCGCGAGAACGCCGGCACGCCCGACGCGCTGCGCGACGGCTTCAAGCCGGGCGGTTCCCCGTTCGTGCTGGCCGCGCGCTTCGGCGGCGAACTCGACACGGCGTTCCCGGCGCGCGCCGGTGCCGGCCATGTCGCGCACAGCACGCAGCCGGCGAACATCATCGTCGTCGCCGACACCGACGTGCTGAGCGACCGGCTCTGGGTGCAGTCCAGCAGCTTCCTCGGGCAGCCGGTGTACGACCCGTTCGCGAACAACGGCGATTTCGTCTTCAACGCGGTCGACAACCTCGTCGGCAACGGCGACCTGATCGCCATCCGCACGCGCGCGGCGGCGTCGCGGCCGTTCGAGAAGGTGGAATCGCTGCGGCGCGCCGCCGAGCAGCGCTACCGCGCGAAGGAACAGGAACTGCAGCAGCGCATCGACGAGCTGGAGGCGCAGCTGTCGGCGCTGCAGCAGCCGGGTGCCGACGGGCAGGCGCAGCCGCTCACGGTCGAGCAGCAGGCGCAGGTGGCGCGCTTCCAGGACGAGCGGCTGCGGATGCGCCGTGAACTGCGGCAGGTGCAGCACCGCCTGAACGCCGACATCGAGGCGCTGGGCACGAAACTGAAGCTGCTGAACATCTTGGGCATGCCGGCGCTGGTCGCCCTGGCGGCGCTGCTGGTCGCGTGGCGGCGCTGGGCGCGGCGCCGCCCGGCCGACGCATGATCCGCGGTCGCCCGCTGCTGGTCGGCATCGCCGGCGCGATCGCGCTGGCCGCGGCGGCGTGGTGGGCGCTCGATGCGCGCCTGTCGCCGCCAGGCGCCGCGCCCGCCGACGCGGTGGTGCTGCCCGGATTCGCCGCGCGCGCCGAGGCGATCGACCGCATCGAGGTCGTCGGCGCCGGCGACGCGTCGCTGGTCGTGCTGGAGAAGCGCGACGGCCTCTGGCGGATGCCGTCGCGGCTGGACTGGCCCGGCAACCAGCGCCAGATCGGCGACGCGCTGCATCGGCTGGGCACCGCGAAACGGCTGCAGGCGAAGACGGCCGACCCCGCACGCCACGCGCGCCTCGGCGTCGAGGACGTCGCCGGCGCGGCCGCGAAGGGCACGGAAGTGCGGCTCACCGGCGGTGGCGAGCCGGTGGTGCTCGTGGTGGGTCGCAACCACCCGGCGCTCGGTGGCAGCTACGTGCGCGTCGGCGACGATCCGCAGGCGTGGCTGATCGACGAGGACGTCGCGCCGGCGCGCGACCCGGCGGTATGGCTCGACCGGCGCCTGCTCGACCTGCCGCTCGCGCGGATCGAGCGTGTGCGGATCACGCCCGCGAGTGGCCGCGCGTTCATGCTCGCGCGCGTCGACGACCGGTTCACGCCCGACGGCGTGTCGCCGGCGCGCCTCGCGGAGCCCGATCTGGGCAATGCGACCGCCGGCTTCACCGACCAGCTCGCGCTCGACGACCTCGCCGCGGACGACGGGGTCGCGGCGACGCGCACCGCGGTGTTCGAGACGGTCGATGGAATCGCCGTGACGGTCGGCGCGTGGCCGGGCGACCGCGGCACCTGGGCGCGCCTGTCGGTCGCGTTCGACGAAGCGCGCGCGCGCGCATGGTTCGGACGCGCCGAAGGCGACGACGCACCGCAGGACGTCGACGCGCGCGTCGCGGCGCTGTCCGCGCAGGTCGACGCATGGCGGGCCCGTTTCGCCGGCAAGCGGTTCCTGCTGCCGGCCTACAAGGCGCAGGCGCTGATGACGTCGCGCGCCGATTATTTCGAACCCGCGCCGTGAGCCTGCCGCGTCGCGCGCTCGCGGGATTCGGCGCGCTGTGCTGCAGCGCCGCGGTCGCGCTGGCCGCGGTGGCGATGCACGGGCTGGACGGGAACGCGGCGACGCAGGGAGCGATCGCCGCGGCGTTCGCGTTCGGCCACGGGATGGCGCTGCTGCTGCTCGCGCCGGCGGCGTCCACGCGGCTGCGGCTGGCCGGCCTCGCCGCCCTCGGCGCGGGACTGGTGCTGTTCGCCGGGTCGCTGGCGGCGGCCGCGTTCCTCGCGACGTCGACCGGTGCCGCACCCGCCGGCGGCCTGATGCTGATCGTCGGCTGGCTGCTGGTCGCCGCCGACGCGGTGCGGTCATGACCGCCGCGAAAGCGCCGACGCGGCATCCGCGCGGTTTCGACGTCGATGCCGGCCTCGCGCACCTGCGCCGGCGCGAGCGGAAGTTCGGCCGATGGTTCGACCGGATCGGCCCGCTCGACGTGCAGGCGGCGTGGCGCAAGCCGTTCGACCCCTGCGACGCGCTCGCCCGCGCGATCCTCTACCAGCAGCTGTCGGGCAAGGCCGCGGCCACCATCGTCGGCCGCGTCGAGACCGCCATCGGCGCGAAGAAGCTGCATCCGGACACGCTCGCGCGGATCGACGACCCGGCGCTGCGCGCCTGCGGCGTCTCCGGCAACAAGACGCTCGCGCTGCGCGACCTCGCCGCGCGCGCCGCGGCCGGCGATGTGCCGTCGCTGCGCGAGATGGCGACCCTGCCGGACGACGCGATCATCGAACGGCTGACGGCGGTGCGCGGCATCGGCCGCTGGACGGTCGAGATGATGCTGATGTTCAAGCTCGGCCGGCCCGACGTGCTGCCGGTCGACGACCTCGGCGTGCGCAAGGGCGCGCAGCTGCTCGACCGCCTCGAGGACATGCCGAAACCGCGCGAACTCGCGGCGCGCGGCGAGAAGTGGGGACCGTACCGCTCGCTCGCCGCCTTCTACCTGTGGCGCATCGCCGATTTCGCGGCGCCGGTGCGCGTGGCGCGCTCGCAGGACTAGTCCGCCGGCGGGTGCCAGCGCCAGTGCCACGGCTCGTAAACGATGCCGTGGCGATTGCCGCGCGGATAGCTCAGCGCGAAGCCGAAATCGCCGCCGCGGCGGTGCAGCCACGCGAACGCCGGCGTCGCCTCGAACGATTCCTCGGCCGGCGGTTGGTCCGGCGTGCCGATGTCCATCGCCGTGCCGGCATGGTGTTCGCTGTACCCCGGCGCCGCGTTCACCGCGAGGATCTGCGGCACGCTCTGCCCGCGCGCGAGCTTCCGTTCGAAGATCCCGAGCTGGTAGTCGTGGCTGCGCCAGCCGCTGATCGCGTGCAGCGCGATGTCGTCGTCGCGCGCCGCGGCCTGCATCCGCCGCCACGCGCGCGCGGCGGGCGCGAGCAGCCACAGCGGCCGCGCGAAGCGGTCGCGGCCCGCGTATTCCAGCCGCACCGGCTCGGGCACCAGGGGCAGGCCCGTGTCCGCCGCGTACCCGTCGGCATCGAGGCCGAGGCGGGCCAGGCGGTCGCGCAGGCCGGCCACCGGCAGCGTCGCGTGCACGCCGGCGCGCTCGTCGCGCGATTCCAGCGCGGCGAGCACCGAGGCGAGCCCGGGTTCGTGCGCGAGTCTCGGCACCAGCGCGTGCAGTCCGTTCGGGCCGAACGCGGCGACGAAGCGCCCATCCCGTTTGCGCCGCAGGCACCATCGCGCCCCCGCAAGCGCGCGGGCGTCGGCGCTGGCGCGCGCGCGCACCAGATCGGCGGGCCAGGCTTCGAGCGATTCGTCGACGTGGAGATGTCGCGGCAGCGGCTGCATCGTCGCGCCGGGTCCGTCAGCGCGGGCCGTCGCGCCGGTCGCCCGACCCGCGGCGGTCGCGGCCGTCCCATGGCACCGGATCGTGGGCGGTGAGGCGGCCGGGGCCGGCCTGGTCCATCAGGCGCCGGCGCAGCACGACCAGCACCGCGACGATCACCACGCCGCCACCGATCACCAGCCACTGCACCATCGACGCCGCCTTTCCGGCTCGCGCCGGTTCAGTTCGCGCGGCGGAGGATGTCCAGCACCGCCTGCGGATGCTCGAAGCTTAGCAGCCACACGCGACCGTCCGCGTGGGGCAGGGCGAGCACCTTCGACGGATCGGTGACGAGGCAGAATGCCCGGCGTTTCCAGTCGCGCAGGCGGAAATGGCCGGAATGGAAGCCGGGCAGCGCGTAGCCGTTGCTCTTCAGCATCGGCCGCAGCTCGGTGCGTTCGCGCAGATCGACGACGCGGGCGTCGTCCAGCGCGAAATCGGCCAGCGGCGCCTCGCGCGTGTAGAACGTCGACTCCACGCGGAGACGCCGGCCGTCGAACGCGACGCGGCGGCGCCACAGCGGGAGCAGCACCAGCAGCACCGTCACCGCGAGCACGGCCTGCCCCGCGAGCACCATCAGCGGCGGGACCGCGCCTTCGCGCGCCAGGATCAGCAGCAGCACCGCGACGCCGCCCGGAAACCCGGCGCCGAGCACCCATGCGAACGCCAGTGCCGCCTTCCCGAGCGGCGGCACGGCGAAGTTCCGGTCCATCAGCGGCTCGCCAGCAGCGCGAGGCCGGTGAGGATCGCCGCCGCGGAAACCAGCAGCAGTGGCGGCGCGGCGCGGTACGGCCTGCCGCCGGCGCGGCGTTCGATCATCCGGGCGATGTGCAGCATGGTCGTCTCCTGGTGTTCAGGGGGCATCGTCGGCGTCGCCGGCCTTCTTCTTCAGCCGGCCGGCCTTGCGCAGCGCATCGCGCAGCACGTATTCGATCTGCGCGTTCACCGAGCGCAGCTCGTCGTCCGCCCAGCGCTGGATGGCGTCCAGCACTTCGGCGTTGATACGCAGCGGATAGGCCTTCTTCTCGCTCACCGTGGGGCGTCAGTAGATCGAGCCGGCATTGACGATCGGCTGCGTTCCGCGCTCGCCGCACAGCACCACCAGCAGGTTGCTGACCATGTGCGCGCGCCGCTCCGGGTCGAGTTCGACCACCTTGCGTGCCGACAGCTGCTCCAGCGCCATCTCGACCATGCTGACCGCGCCTTCGACGATGCGCGTGCGGGCGGCGATGATCGCGCTGGCCTGCTGCCGCTGCAGCATCGCCTGGGCGATTTCAGGCGCGTAGGCGAGGTGGCTGATCCGCGCCTCGAGCACGTGCACGCCGGCCTGCGCCAGCCGCTCCTGGATCTCGTCGGTGAGGTGCTTGGCGATCTCGGCGGCGTGGCTGCGCAGCGAGACCTTGCCTTCCTCGTGCTGGTCGTACGGGTAGCTGGTGGCCATCGCCCGCAGCGCCGCCTCGGACTGGATGTGCACGAAGCTCTCGTAGTCGTCGACGTTGTAGACCGCCTCGGCCGAATCGACGACCTGCCAGACGACCACGGAACCGATCTCGATCGGGCTGCCTTCCAGGTCGTTGACCTTCAGCTTGCCGCTCTCGAAGTTGCGCACGCGCAGGCTCACCTTCTTCTCGCTGTAGAAGGGGTTGTTCCAGCGCAGGCCCTGGTCCTTGACCGTGCCGACGTACTTGCCGAACAGGCTCAGCACCGCCGCCTGGTTGGGCTCGACCATGTAGAAGCCGAACGCCGCGAACGCGGCGACGATGCCGAGGACCACACCCGACAGCGCCAGCGGCCAGCGCGGCACGCCGTCGCCCTGCACCCCCGACACGAACAGCACCAGCGCGGCGACGGCCAGCGCGATCAGGCCCAGCAGCACCGGAATTCCCGGCAGCGAACGGTTCGGCAGTTCTTTCATGGCGTCTCTCCCTGTGGATGGGAGAGAAGATATCACAAAGATATCATCGTGCAACAGCCTCGACCCGGTATCGCAGCAGCGGCGAGGGCAGCTGCTCGCTGCCGATCTGCAGCGACAGGCCGTCCGTGGCGAAGGCCACGGCCTCGGCCTGCGGCACCCACGGCAGCACCAGCGTCGACACCGGACGGGCGAGCGCCGCGGTCCACCCGGCGCCGCGCTCGCGGACCACGAAGTGCAGGGAGCGATAGCTCAGCACCGCCAGCACGCGGCCGTTCGGGCTCAGCGCGGCGCCGGTGATCTGCGCCCGGTAGCGGCCGTAGACCGGATTCCTGGCGAGGTCGTCGGCATCGGGCTGGGCGACGCCGGCGAGCGTGCCGAGCGGCTCGGCGACGAGCACGCCGCCGTCGGCCGGTGGCCGCAGCGGGAGGCGGAACAGTTCCGGCGGCACGCGCTTCTTCGACACGAGCAGCACTTCGCCGCGCGCGGCGTCGACCGCGATCGCCTCGCAGTCCCGCGGGCCATCCGGCCACGCGAAGCGCAGCGTCCAGGCGACGCGCGCCGGGCGGTCGAGCACGGCCGGTTCCTCGATCGCATGCAGCACCAGTTCGCCGCGGATGCCGCCGTTGTCGCCGGTGTCGGCCACGAGCAGCATCGGCCGGCCTTCGAACTCGAACGCGGCGAGGTCTTCCCAGTCGCGATTCTCGATGCCGGCGATGTCGATGCTGCCGCGGTGGCGGCCGCGCTCGTCCATCAGGTGCAGCCGGGCGCCGTTGCCGCCGTCGTTGATCGTCCACCAGGCGCCGGGGTGCGCCCGCGACGCCGCCATGCCGCTGATCTCGGCGAGCGCGCGGTCGGTGACGAGGCCGGCGATTTCCGGCTCGCTCCAGCGGGCGGCCGTGGCCGGTGGCGGCGGCAGCAGCGGCAGGCAGAGGGCGAGGAAGAGCGTGATGCGGCGCATGCGGAACCGTTTTCGGGCAAGCCGCGAGGATGCCAGATTCGTCCGGAGCGGATAACCGCGCCGGTACAATCCGCGCTTTCCCCACGCCGCCGCCGCCATGACCGACCCGCGCACCGTCACCTTCGGCACCCCGCTGACGCCGCATGCGCGCCGTGTGCTGCTGCTCGGTTCGGGCGAACTGGGCAAGGAAGTGACGATCGAGCTGCAGCGCTTCGGCATCGAGGTGATCGCCTGCGACCGCTACGACGCCGCGCCGGCGATGCAGGTCGCGCATCGCAGCCACACGCTGGACATGCTCGACCCGGCGGCGCTGCGCGAGCTGATCGCGCGCGAGAAGCCGGACCTGGTAGTGCCGGAGATCGAGGCGATCCACACGCGGACACTGGTGGAGCTGGAAGCCGAAACGGGCCAGCGCGTCGTCCCCACCGCGCGTGCGGCGCGGCTGACGATGGACCGCGAAGGCATCCGCCGGCTGGCCGCCGAAACGCTGGGCGTGCCGACCTCGCCGTACCGCTTCGTCGACACGCGCGAGGAATACCTCGACGCGGTGCGCGCGATCGGCCTGCCGTGCGTGGTGAAGCCGGTGATGTCGTCCTCGGGCCACGGCCAGAGCACCGTGCGCGCCACGCAGGACGTCGACGCCGCGTGGGACACCGCGCAGACCGGCGGCCGCGCCGGCCGCGGGCGCTGCATCGTCGAAGGCTTCGTCGACTTCGACTACGAGATCACCCTGCTCACGCTGCGCCACCGCGACGGCACGAGCTTCTGCCCGCCGGTCGGGCACCGGCAGGAAGCCGGCGACTACCGCGAAAGCTGGATGCCGCAGCCGATGGCCGCCACGGCGCTGGCGCGTTCGCAGGCGATCGCCGAGCGCGTGACGGCCGAACTGGGCGGCTGGGGCCTGTTCGGCGTCGAGCTGTTCGTCCGCGGCGACGACGTCTGGTTCAGCGAGGTCTCGCCGCGACCGCACGACACCGGCCTGGTGACGCTGATCTCGCAGGAGCTGAGCCAGTTCGCGCTGCACGCGCGGGCGATCCTCGGCCTGCCGGTGCCCAACATCGCCGCGCTCGGGCCGTCGGCCTCGTGCGCGGTGCTCGCGCATGGCCATGGCGTGCCGGAATTCTCCGGCGTCGATGCGGCGCTGGCGGAGCCCGACACCGCGCTGCGCCTGTTCGGCAAGCCGCGGGTCGAAGGCCATCGCCGCGTCGCGGTGACGCTCGCGCGCGGGACAGACATCGACGAGGCGCGGGCGAAGGCGCGTCGCGCCGCCGCCGCGCTGCAGGTCACGCTGCGCTGATCATTCGACCGCGAGGTCGATCCACACCAGGTGGTGGTCGGTCGCGTCGAGCCAGTCGGCGCCCGGTTCGCCCGCGCGCGGCCAGAACACGCCGCTGTCGCGCACCGGCAGGCCGAGCGACGGCAGCACGTAGTCGACGCGCAGGTTCTCGCGGCCGAACTGCGCGGTGTCGTGCGCGGCGAACGCGTCGGTCGCCGCCGTCGCGGCCGCGGCGGCGCCGGCGCTGCGCGGCGGCGCCAGCCGCTGCACCCGCGGGTGTTCGAGCAGCTGCGCGATCGCGCCGGGCAGGCTGCGCCCGTCGCGCGGATCGGCGTTGTAGTCGCCGGCGATCACGAACCGCTCGGCGTCGGCGAGCCCGCCGCAGCGGCCGGCGTCGTCGCACAGCCACGCCGCGTCGGACGGTGCGTCGTCGAGATAATCCGCCCACAGCCGGATCTCGTCGTGATTGCGCAGCACGTTGCGCTTCTCGACGCCGTCGAACGCCGGCGGCGTCGGGTGGGCGGCGAGCAGGTGGATGCGGCCGATCGGCGTGTCGATCGGCAGGTCCCAGTGCGACTTGGAGCTGAGCCGCAGCTGCGCCCACACGTCGGCGGGGTAGTGCGGCGTCATCGTCGCCGGGTCGAGCGGCGCCAGCGCCCCGGGCATCGTGCTCCAGCGCAGCTGCCGGAAGCTGCGCACCGCGTCGGCGTCGATCGGGAAGCGCGACAGCACCAGCATCCCGTACTGCCCGGGATGCATGCCGTAACCCCACGCGTCGTTGCCGCGGGCGCGGCCGGCGCCGGCGGTGGTGCCGTCGCGATCGAGGTCGAGGCCGCTCGGCACGCCGGTGTTCACCGGCGCGGAGTAGACGTACGGGTATGCGATCGCCGGCTGTCCGTGCTGGCCTTCGCCCAGGTAGCGCCCGACGAACAGCGCGGCGGCCTCGCCGGCGTCGTCGTGGTCGAACTCGTTCAGCAGCAGCACGTCGGGACGCACGTGCTGGACGGTCGCGGCGATCTTGCGGGCGGCGGCATCGTCCCCGCGCAGTCGCGCGACGAGGCCGCCGGCGTCGTCGGAAAACAGCGAGGTGTTGAAGGTCGCGAAACGGATGCGGTCGGTCGCGGGCCGCGCCGCGGGCGTGCCGGCCGCGGCGGGGGCCGGTGCATCGGGACGCGTGCCGCCGCAACCGGTCATCGCGGTCGCGACCGACAGCAGGATCGCGCACGCGCGCAGGAAAGCGGGAGTCGAAGTGGGCATGGCACCGTCGCGGTCGGGATCAGGAGTCGGGCATCGCGCGCCATTGCGCGCCATCGAGGTATTCGAGCGGCCGGAAGCCGCGCTTGTATTCCATCTTCGGGTGGCCGTCGAGCCAGAACCCGAGGTACACGAAGCGGCGGCCTTCGGCCTGCGCGCGGCGCACCTGCGTCAGGATCGCGAACGTGCCGAGGCTGCGCGCCGCGTATTCGGGCGCGTAGAACGTATAGACCGCCGACAGCGCGTCGGGCACGACGTCGGTCACCGCCAGCGCGATCAGCTCGCCGCCGAGGCGGAATTCGAGGAACCGCGTCGGGCTCCACGCGCAGGCGAGGAACGCGTCGAAATTCTCGGGCGCCGGATCGTCCATCCCGCCACCGCGATGCCGCGTGTCGAGATAGCGCCGGTAGAGCGCGAAATTTTCCGGCGTGCGCGCCGCCGGCGCGGTCGCCACGTCGACGTCGGCATTGCGTGCGAGGCAGCGCTTCTGCGCGCGCGACGGCACGAACCGGTCGACCGGGATGCGCACGGAGATGCACGCGCGGCACCCGGCGCAGTACGGCCGGTAGACATGGCCGCCGGAACGGCGGAAGCCCATCGCCAGCGCCTGCGGGAACACGTTCGGCAGCTGCGGGTCGGTCGGGTCGACGATCAGGTCGCGCGACAGCCGCTCCGGCCAGTACCCGCACGCGTGCTCGAGCGTCTGGAACAGCCGGATCGCGTGCTGGTTGGTACCCATGCGGGGAGTGTAGCCGCGCCGCGGCGCCGTGGCGCCGTCGATGTCACGTCAGCGGGCGAACCCTCCGGAGCCGCGTCAGCCGCCGCCACGGACGGCGGAGCATCTTCCGGAAGGATTTCCGGCGCGGTCAGCGGGCGAGAACGCGGCCGAGGCGCTCGCCGAGCCGCGTCTGCGTTTCGGTGCCGATCGTGTCGAGCTCCACGGCGTCGCGCGGGAACAGCAGCACGACGGTCGAGCCGTAGTTGAAGCGCGCCATCTCGGCGAAGCGGGGCAGGGTGATGCCGTGGCCGCGCCAGTCGCGGCGCACCGGCCGCGACGCGTACGGCGGGATCTCCTCGCCGTTCCAGACCGATTCGACACCCGACACCAGCATCGCGCCGACCATCACCGAGCACATCGGTCCGAAGTCCGTTTCGAAATGGCAGACGAGGCGCTCGTTGCGCGCGAACAGGCCGGGGATGGCGGCGACGCCCCAGGGCGCGACGGTGAACAGGCGGCCCGGCACGTGCAGCGTCTCGACCAGCGTGCCGGTCCATGGCATGTGCACGCGGTGGTAATCGCGCGGCGACAGATAGATGTTCGCGAACCAGCCGTCGGCGTAAGGCGCGGCCAGCGCGGCGTCGCCGAGCAGCTCCGTGGCGGTGAACGAATGGCCCTTCGCCTGGAAGATCTTCCCCGCGGCGATGCGCCCCACCTGGCTCACCTTGCCGTCGGCCGGCATCACCAGCGTCGACGGATCCGGGTCGGGCACGCGCGCGCCGGCCTTGAGTTCGCGGGTGAAGAACTCGTTGAAGGTGCGGTAATGCGTCGGATCGGGCTCGCGGGCCTCGGCCATGTCCACGCCGAACTTCCGGATCACGAAACGGATCAGCCAGTCCTTGAACCACGGCGTGCGGATGCGTGCGACCGAATACGCCACCGACGTCAGCAGCCGGTGCGGCAGCAGGTACTGCAGGATCACCTTCGGGCTCATGGCGTCGCCTCCACCAGCGCGCGCAGGTCGGCGGCGATGTCGGCCGGTACCAGCGGTGGCCGGATCAGCCCGGCCTGGCGCCCCTGCGGATCGACCAGCACGACGCCCGTGCTGTGGTCGAACGTGACGTCGCCGGCAGGCGTCTGCACCGGCATGAAGACCATCCCGAGGCTGGCGGCGAAGTCTTCCAGCACCGGTGTCGACGCCGTCGCGGCGAGCGTCGCCGGGTGGAAGAACGCGGCGTATTCGCCGGCCTTCACCGGCGTGTCGCGTTCCGGGTCGACCGACACGAACAGCACGCGTGGCCGCGTCGCTTCCGGCAGGTCGGCCCACGCCTTCTGCGCGGCGGCGAGATCGGACAGCGTGGTCGGGCAGACGTCGGGACAGTGCGTGAAACCGAGGAACACGAGCGTCCAGCGGCCGCGCAGCTCGTCCGGCGTCAGCGCGGTGCCGTCGGACTGCCGCAGTTCGAACGGCGGCAGCGTGCGCACCTGCGGAAACAGGCGCACGGCACGCAGCGAACCGGGATCGACCACCGGCGCGCCGGGCGCGGTCTCCGCTGTCGCGCCGGGCGCGGCGGACGGCGACATCTCCGGAGCGACCGGTGGCGCGAACGCGAGCTGCGCCGCCCAGAGACCGAGGCCGGCGGCGAGCGCGGCCAGCACGACCAGCAGGTTGTTGCGATTGAACACGACGCGTCCCGGAGCGGCAGGAACGGCCATGATACCGGCCCGGCCGCTATACTCGCGCCCTCGCGAAGGAAAGGCCCCCATGCCCGCGGAACTGGCGACCCTCATCGATTTCATCCGCTACGGCGCCAGCCGCTTCGGCGCCGCGGGCCTGAGTTTCGGCCACAGCCACGACAACGCGCTGGACGAAGCGACGCAGCTGGTCCTGCACGCGCTGCACCTGCCGCACGATCTCGGCCCGGCGTACGGCCACGCGAAGCTCACGCAGGACGAGAAGCGCGACGTGCTGGCGCTGTTCACCCGCCGCATCAACGAACGCGTGCCGGCCTGCTACCTCACCGGCGAGGCCTGGTTCGCCGGCCTGAGTTTCAAGTGCGATTCGCGCGCGCTGGTGCCGCGTTCGCCGATCGCCGAGCTGATCGAAGCGGGGTTCGAGCCGTGGCTCGGCGGCCGCGAGGTGGAACGCGCGCTCGACCTGTGCACCGGCTCGGGCTGCATCGGCATCGCCACCGCGCACTGGCATCCGCACTGGCAGGTGGACTGCGTCGACATCGACGACGACGCGCTGGCGCTGGCCCGCGAGAACGTGGAGCGGCTCGAAACGCGCAACGTGCGCGTGCTGAAGTCCGACCTGTTCCGGCAGCTCGACGGCGAGGTGTACGACCTGATCGTCACCAACCCGCCGTACGTGACGCACGCCGAGACCGACGCGCTGCCGCCGGAGTATTCGCACGAGCCCGAACTCGGCCTGCGCGCCGGCGACGACGGCCTCGACCTCGCGCTGGAGATCCTGCGCGACGCGCCGGCGCATCTGTCGGCGGACGGGCTGCTGGTCTGCGAGGTCGGCGAGAGCGAGCGCGCGCTGGTGGCGCTGCTTCCCGAGGTTCCGTTCGCGTGGGTGGAGTTCAAGGTGGGGCAGATGGGCATCTTCGTCGTCGAGCGGGCCGACCTCGTGCAGCACCACGCGCGGATCCGCGAGCTGGCGGATGCGCGGCGCGCCTGAGCCGCGCCGATGAGTGCCAACACCTTCGGGCGGTTGCTGCGCGTCACCACGTTCGGCGAGAGCCACGGGCCGGCGATCGGCTGCGTGATCGACGGGCTGCCGCCGGGCATCCCGGTGGCGCCGGAGGATTTCCGCGCCGACCTCGAGCGGCGCGCCACCGGCCGCACGCGGCACACGTCGCAGCGCCACGAGGCCGACGACGTCGAGATCGTGTCGGGCGTGTACGAGGGCGCCACCACCGGCACGCCGGTCGCGCTGGTGGTGCGCAACACCGACGCGCGCGGCCGGGATTACGCGGCGATCGCATCGCAGTTCCGGCCGGGGCATGCCGACTACACCTACCTGCACAAATACGGCGTGCGCGATCCGCGCGGCGGCGGCCGCAGTTCGGCGCGCGAGACGACGATGCGCGTCGCCGCGGCGGTGATCGCGAAGCGCTGGCTCGCCGACCGCCACGGCGTCACGGTGCGTGCCTGCGTCGCGCAGGTCGGCGACCTGCGCCCGACCACGTTCGACTGGGGGGCGGTCGCGGCCAATCCGCTCTTCTGGCCCGATCCGGCCGGCACCGGCGAGCTCGAGGCGTTCATGGACGCGCTGCGCAAATCCGGCGACTCCGCCGGCGCGCGCGTCGATGCCGAAGCGCACGGCGTACCGCCGGGCTGGGGCGAGCCGGTGTACGGCAAGCTCGACGC
>CAMPHE010000007.1 GCA_946885815.1 uncultured Arenimonas sp. | reverse complement strand
GACCGGCGGACTCCTCGTCGAGCAGGCGGGCTTCTTCCTCGCCGGCACGCTGGTTTGGCTGTCGGCGCTGGGCGGCGGCGCGCACGCGCGCGACCGCGCGGCGGCCGGCGTCGGCGGGCTGCTGATGACCTCGATGCACATGACGCTGCTCGGCGTGCTGCTCGCGCTCGCCGGCCGGCCGCTGTACGCGCACGGGGGCGCGACGCCTTTCGGCCTGTCGGCGCTGCAGGACCAGCACGTCGGCGGCGTGGTGATGCTGACCGTCGGCGGGCTCGCCTATCTCGCCGGGGCGCTGTGGCTGCTCGCGTCACTGCTGCGCGCGCGGCGCGCGGGGGTGGCCGATGCGTGACGCGTTCGCCCGGGTGTGGCAGGCGGTGCGGCGCGGCTGGCGGCGCCTCGTCGGCGATTCCTGGAAGCTCGCGCTCGCGCGCGTGCTCGCGGTGCTGGTCGCGCTCGCCGTGGGCGGGTTCGCGTTCGTGTCGGCGGGGCTGATGCCGATCGCCGCGAGCGACGGCCACTGGGCGGTGACGCGCGTGTTCCTGCATTACGTGATGCGCCGATCGGTGGCGACCGCCACGATCGGGATGCAGGCCCCGCCACTCGACGACCCGGCGCTGGTCACGAAGGGCGCCGGCCACTACGCCACCGGTTGCCTGCCCTGCCACGGCGCGCCCGGCGTGCCCCGCTCGCCGGTGGTGACGCGCATGCTGCCGGTGCCGCCGAGCCTGCACGACACGCGTGGCGGCCTGACGGCCGAAGAGACGTTCTGGGTGATCCGGCACGGGCTGAAATACACCGCGATGCCCGGCTGGCTCGCGCAGGAACGCGAGGACGAGGTGTGGGCGATGGTGGCGTTCGTCCGGCGGCTGCCGGACATGGACCCCGACGAGTTCCGCGCGCTCGCGCACGGCGAGGAGGCCGAACGGATGCGCGCGATCGGTGGCGCCGCCGACCTGGGGCCGCTCGGCGCCGGGCCGTCGGCGTCGACGCCGATCCTCGCCAGCTGCAGCCGCTGCCACGGCCGCGACGGTGCCGGCCGCGACGGGGCGTTCCCGCGGCTGGCCGGCCAATCCGAGGCGTACCTGCGGGCGACGCTGCGCGCGTACGCGCGCGGTACGCGGCACAGCGGGATCATGCAGCCGGCGCTGGCGGGACTGGATGCGCGCGAGCTCGACGCACTGGCACGGCATTACGCAGCCCAGGCCGTGCCGGCGCCGGCCCGTCCGTCTTCGGCGATGGCCGATGCCGGATCCGGTGCGGCCGCCGCCGCGATCGCGCGCGGTCGCGCGCTCGCGAACGACGGCGACGCGGCGCGACGCATCCCGGTCTGCGTCGCGTGCCACGGGCCCGGCGAGACGCCGGCCCATCCGATGCACCCGCGACTCGCCGGCCAGGACGCCGCCTATCTCGCGACCCAGCTGCAGCTGTTCCGTGCCGGCACGCGCGGCGGCACGGCCCTCGCGCCGGTGATGGCGGCCGCGGCCGAAACATTGCAGGACCGCGACATCGCCGACCTGGCGGCGTATTACGCTTCGCTCGATTGAGCGCGAAAGCGGCCGGGGATCGCGCGATTCCGCGACTTTCGCCTGGCCTTCACGGGGGGAGCGGGCAAGGTTCGCGGTCGTACGAGCGAGGTGGTCCATGGGGAACCCGACCGCACCGGTGCCCGGCGGCACCCGGCCGGCGCGATGAAGCGGACGCCGCACCTGTTCTCGAGTGAAACGCCGATGGCCGCCCGCCATCGCGCGTACCCGTGGGAGTCGACTCCGCTCGGCGCCCCCGCCCGCTGGGATTCGGCGCTGAAGACGCTGGTCCCGATCATGCTGGCGTCGAACCAGCCGATGTTCATCGTCTGGGGACCGCAGCGGACGCTGCTCTACAACGACCTCTACGCCGGGATCCTGGGCCGCAAGGATGCACACGCGCTGGGCGGCGATTTCCTCGAGGTCTGGCGCGAAATCCACGCCGACCTGGAACCGATCGTCGCCGCCGCCTACCGCGGCGAGCCGGTGCAGATGGACGACATCCTGCTGTGGATGGAGCGGCACGGGTTTCGCGAAGAGACGCATTTCTCGTTCTTCTATTCGCCGGTACGCGACGAGAGCGGCGAGGTCGCCGGGTTCTTCTGTGCGTGCGCCGAGATCACCGCGCAGGTGCTCGCCGAGCGGCGGCTGGCGCAGAGCGAGTCGCGCCATCGCGGCGTGCTCGACAACATGGGGGAAGGCTTCGCGCTGTTCGACCGCGACTTCACGCTCCTCGAGATGAACCCGGCGGGCGTGGCGATGGTGGGCCTTCCCCGTCGGGAACTGGTCGGCCGCAGTCACTGGGAGGTGTTCCCCGGCACGTACGATTCGGCGATCGGCGCGATGTACCGCGACGCGATGGCGCACCGGCAGCCCGGAGCGCTCGAGAACCTGTACGTGTTCCCCGATGGCCGCCGGGTCTGGTTCGAGGTGCGGGCCTTTCCCGTCGACGACGGCCTGGCGGTGTTCTTCCGCGACGTGTCCGCGCGGCGCGAACTCGACCACGAGGCGGCGCTCGCGGCCGAGCGGGTGCAGCTGGCGCTGGATGCGGGCGCGATCATCGGGACCTGGGTCTGGACGGTCCCCGACGATCGCTTCATCGCCGACGAGCGCTTCGCGGCCAGCTTCGACCTCGACCCCGTGCTTTGCCGCACCGGGCTGCCGCTGGAGACGGTCGTCGAATCCGTGCATCCCGACGATCGCGTGCGGGTCGAGGCGGCGGTGGCGGCCGCGCTCGCGAAGGGGGGCCCGTACCGCTGCGAGTACCGCGTCCGCCACCGCGACGGCGGCGTCCGCTGGGTCGAGGCCAACGGCCGGGTCGAACGCGACGAGGCCGGGCGCGCCGTGCGCTTTCCCGGCGTGCTGCTCGACATCGAGGACCGTCGCCGCACCGAAGCCGAGCGCGACCGCGCCGCGGTGCTGCTGCGCGGCTTCGTCGAAGCCGTGCCCGGCGTCGTCTACGCCAAGGACCTCGAGGGGCGGCTGATCCTGGCCAACCGCGGCACCGCCGAGCTGCTCGGCTGCGCGCCGGAAGCGTTCATCGGCCGGACCGATCGCGAGCTGCTCGCCGATGCCGCGCAGGCCGAAGCGGTGATGGACGCCGACCGGCGCGTCATGACGTCGGGGGTGACCGAACATCTCGAGGAACGGGTGCATCGCGCCGACGGCACCGAGGCGATCTGGTGGTCCACCAAGGCGCCGATGCGCGATGGCGACGGCGTGGTGGTCGGACTGATCGGTTCGTCGGTCGACATCACCGACCGCAAGCGCGCGGAGGAAGCACTGCGTCAGGCCGACCGGCGCAAGGACGAGTTCCTGGCGATGCTCGCGCACGAGCTGCGCAATCCGCTCGCGCCGATCAGCACCGCCGCGCACATGCTGCGGCTGGCCGGCGCGCCCTCGCCCGGCGTGGCGCGTGCGAGCGAGATCATCGGGCGCCAGGTCGGGCACCTCACGCGGCTGGTCGACGACCTGCTCGACGTGTCGCGCGTCACGCGTGGTCTGGTCGAGCTGGACCTCGCGCCGGTGGACGTGCGCGCCGTGGTTTCGGCGGCCGCCGAACAGGCGCGGCCGCTGATCCAGGCGCGCGGGCACGAACTGCGGATGGCGCTGGGCGCGGGGCGGTTCACCGTCGACGGCGACTTCCACCGGCTCGTGCAGGTCGTCGCCAACCTGCTCAACAACGCGGCCAAATACACGCCGCCGGGTGGCGTGGTCGAGGTGCGGCTCGGTCCCGACGGCGACCGCGTCGCGATCGAGGTCGTGGACAACGGCATCGGCATCGAGCCCGGCCTGCTGCCGCACGTGTTCGACCTGTTCACGCAGGCCGAGCGCACGCCGGACCGCGCCCAGGGCGGGCTCGGCATCGGCCTCGCGCTGGTGCGCAGCATGGTGCAGCTGCACCACGGCGAGGTCGACGCCACGAGCGCCGGGCTCGGCCGCGGCAGCACGTTCGTCGTGCGCATCCCGCGCCGGGCCAGCGACGCCCCTTCGACACCGGCGCTCGAGACGACGCCCACCGCGGCCTCCCGGCGTCGCGTGCTGGTCGTCGACGACAACGAAGATGCCGCCGGCACCCTGGCCGACGTGCTGCAGCTCGTCGGGCACCAGGTCGGCGTCGCGCACGGCGCCCACGCCGCCCTCGCGCTCGCCGGCAAGGGTGAACGGTGGGACACCTACATCCTCGACATCGGCCTGCCGGAAATGACCGGTTACGAACTCGGGCGGCGACTGCGCGCGCTGCCCGACGGCGCATCGGCGACGCTGATCGCCCTCACCGGCTATGGTCAGCCCGACGACCGCGCGGTCGCGAAGGCCGCCGGCTTCGACCACCACCTCGTGAAGCCGGCGGACGTCGCCCGGCTCGTGGCGATCCTGGACAGGAGGTGACCCGATGGACGCGCCCCGCTCGCCCCGTGACATCGCCGCCGCGCTCGACGAACTCTGGTCGCCGCGCGTCATCGCCGAGGTCGACGACGACTACGTCAAGGTCGCCAGGGTGCACGGCACGTTCGGCTGGCATGCGCATGCCGACGAGGACGAGCTGTTCCTCGTGCTCGACGGCCGCTTCCGCATCGAGATGGAGCACGGCACGGTGGAACTGGGGCCGGGCGAGCTCTACGTCGTCCCGAAGGGCGTGCGCCACAACCCGAGCGCCGACGCCGTCTGCCTGCTGATGCTGATCGAGAAGAAGTCGACGAAGCACACGGGCGACACCGTCAACGAGCACACGCGGTCGCTGGAGGAGCAGCTGAGAACGCTCTGATGCGCTGGGCGCGGCACCGGCCTCGGGATACAGTCGCCCCCGGGGAACCTCGCCTGGACCACGCACCGGAGACTTCGATGTCCGACCGTTCGCGCCTGTTCGTTTTCGTGCTCGCCGCCGCGGCCGTCGCCGCGCCCGGTGCCTCGTTCGCCACGGAAACGCCGCCCGCCGCCGCCACGGCGCCCGCTGCCGCGCTGTCGCCCGAAGACGCCGCGCTCGAGCGCCTCGTCACCGCGATGGCGCGCACCGGCAGCGCCAGCGGCGCGCGGTATTCGCCGGACGGCACGAAGATCGCCTATCACACGAACCTCAGCGGCGTGTCGCAGGTGTGGTGGATCCCGGCCGAAGGCGGCTACCCGCGGATGGTGAGCAGCGGCGCCGACGCCGCGCAGGGCGTGCGCTGGTCGCCGGACGGCCGGCTCGCGTACGCGGTCGCGCCCGGCGGCGGCTACGACGCCGAACTGCGGCTGACGCGCCTCGACGGCACCGGCACGGTGCTGATCGACGACGACGGCGACGCCAACACGTTCGTCGGTGATTTCGCCGACGACGGCCGCTACCACTTCGGCAGCAACGTGCGCGACGCCGCGAGCACCGATCCGTGGATCTGGGATCCCGCCACGGGCCGCGCGACGCTCGCGTTCGAGGTGCAGGGCCTGGGCGGCATCGCCGACCTGCACGGCGACCACGTGCTCGAATGGCATCTGGTGACCCGCGGCAACGTCAACGCGTATCGGCGGAACCTGCGCACCGGCGAGCGCGTGCTGCTGACGCCGCACGAAGGTCCGGCGAACGCGTTCGGGCAGTTCGGCGCGGACGCGGACACGGTCTACCTCGGCCACAACCTCGGCCTGGACCGGATGGAGTTCGCGCGCATCACGATCGACGACGGCGTGGCGTCGCCGCCGCGGCGGCTGGCGGCGCGCGAAGACGGCGAGCTGGAGGATTTCAGCGTCAGCGACGACGGCCGCCATGCGCTGCTGGTGTGGAACGTCGCCGGGCGCAACGAGCTGGAGCGCATCGATCTCGCCAGCGGCGAGCGCATGCCGCTGCCGGCGGCACCGGCGGAACTGGTCTACAGCCAGCACCTCGCCCCGAACGGCCGCGACGCGGTGCTCTCGCTCGCCGGCGCGACGTCGCCGGCCGACCTGTACGTGCTGGACATGGACGCCGGTACCTACCGGCGCCTGACGTGGAGCCCGCATGCCGGCGTCGACCTCGGCGCGCTCGTGGCCCCGGAACTGCGCACGTTCGCGGGGCATGACGGCCTCGAGCTGAGCGGCTGGCTCTACCTGCCGAAGGGCTTCGCCGCCCCGGGCCCGGTGGTGCTGAGTTTCCACGGCGGCCCCGAAGGCCAGGAACAGCCGGCGTTCCGCAGCGACTACCAGGCGCTGCTGGCGAACGGCATCGCCGTGTTCGCGCCGAACATCCGCGGTTCGTCCGGCTTCGGCAAGCGCTTCATGTCGATGGACAACCACGAGGGGCGCTTCGACGCCAACCGGGACATCAAGGCGGCGGCGGATTTCCTCGTCGCCGAAGGCATCGGCGACGCGAAGCGGCTCGGCATCACCGGCGGCAGCTACGGCGGCTACGCGACGATGGTCGGCGTGACAGAGTTCCCCGACACCTTCGCCGCCGCGGCGAACCTGTTCGGCATGGTCAATTTCGAGACCTTCTTCGCGCAGAGCACGCCGTGGATGGGCGCGATCAGCACCGGCGAATACGGCGACCCGAAGACGCAGCGGCAGCTGCTGCGCGACCTGAGTCCCATCCACAAGCTCGACCGCGTCACCACGCCGCTGCTGGTGATGCACGGCGCCAACGACACCAACGTGCCGGTGGTGGAGGCCGAGCAGATCGTCGACACGCTGAAGGCGCGCGGCATCGACGTGCGGTACGTGCTGTTCCCGGACGAAGGCCACGGCTGGCGCAAGGAAGCCAACCGCGTGCGCTCGACGCTGGAGATGACGCGGTTCTTCCGCGAACACCTCGGGGTCGACTGAGCCGGCGGGTCAGTTCGGGTTGAAGACGTCACCGGTCGAATGGCAGCCGGTGACGCCGGTGGTGAAGCCGACGATCGTGTTGCGCGCCGGCGGTGTGAAATCAGCGATCGGGTGGCGGTGGCGCGGTGTTCGCCCGCGCCACCGGCATCCGCTCGACCCGCTCGCGGTACGCGCGCACGTTGTCGCCGGCGATCCGCGAGTTCTTCACGCCCGTGACTTCGCCGACCTGCCGGTCGGTGCCGGTCGCCGGTTTCGCGTCGATCTTCGTTTCGCGCTCGAACGCGTGCGACTTGTCGGTGTTGCGGTAATAGCGGTACAGCAACCAGTACAGGCCGGTGGCACCGGCCGGGCCGATCAGCAGGATCGCCAGACTGCTTTCGTCGCTCATCACATGTTCCCCACGATCCAGAGGGCGATGCCTTCGAGGAAGGTGCCGACGGTGAGCGCGGCCGTGATCAGTTTCCACTGCTGCACGGGCACGCTGCCCATCGTTTCGCCGGTGCGGCCGTTGACCGCGATGTAGTGCAGCATCGCGCCCTTGCCGCCCGGCTCCTGGTACGAGTACAGCCACACCGGCAGGTACATCGCCACCCATCGCGAGCCGTGCACCTGCACGCCTTCGCGCTGCCAGCGCACGCCGCGGTCGTAACGGCCCAGCGTGCCCTCCACCTGGCAGCGGCCGATCGACAGGGCCTGGTCTTCGAGCCGCGGCAGCATCGCCGCCACGTCGAGGTCGCGCTTTTCCGAACTGACGCCGACCAGGTACGACGCGTTCCACTTCACCGCGTTCTTGGTGTCGAACGGCAGGATGGTGTTGATGATGTTGTTGGTGTTGGCCTTCGTGTCGAGGTTGCCGCGCGCCTTCGACGATTCCAGCGGCAGGTCGTCGACGGTGAAGTCCACCTGGCGCGTGACCGCGTACACGTCGGCGTCGTAGTACGTGGTCTTGTTGTTCTTCGTGCCGCGCGTGTAGCGGCGCGTCTCGATCTCCGCCTGCCCCTCGACGTCGACGCTGAACTTCCCGTCCACGATCATGTACGGCAGGTACACCGCGCTGACGTTTTCCGGCGTGAACTGCTCCTTGAACGCCTTCAGCGCGAAGAAGCGGCGCTTGTCGACGAACTGGCGGATGCGCGCGACCGCGTCGTCCTTCCGGATGTGGAACGGCAGCACCGCGTCGGGCACCGCGCCGTTGTCGATCTGCTCGTTGACGCCGAACACGTGCCGGCACCAGTGGCAGCGGGCCGTCATCGCCGTCTCGGTGTTCACCGTCACTTCGGCGCCGCAGCCGCTGCACTTGAAGCTCATCAGGCTGGCCGCGTCGGCGGCGATGTCGCGCGCGCCGGAGGCGACGACCGTGCCGCTGAGTTCGTCGTGGCCCTCGCCGAAACCGAATTCCTCCTCCACCCGCTCGCCCTGCCATTCGTGCCGGCAGAACAGGCACACGACCAGGTCGGTGCCCGGCTTGTGGCGGATGTCGGTCGCGCCGCAGCGCGGACAGCGGTTGGCGCCGTCCTTCAGTTCGTCCGACGCCGTGTCGATCGCGACCGGATCGGGCGCTTCGAGCTCGTCGCGGATCGGGTCCGGCAGCGTCGCCGGATCGATCGGCCGCTCGCCGGGCGCCGGCGGCACGTCGCGCGGCGAGCCGGGCCCGGTGTACGGCGGCGGCGAGGGCGGGAGCGGCGGCGGCCCCTTCGGGGTCGCCACGTTACAGCCCCAGCACCTTGGCCTTCACCGAATCGAAATCGGCCTGCGTGATCAGGCCCAGGTCGAGCATCTCCTTGGCCTTCTTCAGCTTCGCGACCGGGTCTTCGGCGGCCGGCGCGGCCGGCGCCACCGGCTGCTGCAGGTTGCCGAGCCCGCCGAGCATCCCGCCGGCCATGCCGATGCCGACCAGGCCGGCGGAGCCGCCCTCGGCGCCCGCCGATTCGATACCCGACGCGACGCTCGCCGTGAGATTCGAGTTCGCGCGCGACCCGCTCAGCGCGTCGGCGCGCTGCACCTTCGTCAGCAGCTCGCGGGTGTTCTCGTCGTACTCGATCGACACGATCGCGACCTTGGCGATCACGAGCCCGCGGTCGGACTTCCACTGGTAACCCTGCTCCACCGCGTCCGACAGGCTCTTCGCGAACCCGAGCGAATCACGCTGCAGGTTGCTGATGCGGTTCTGCTTGCCCGGGTCGTTCGTGTACGCGCTGAACGCCGGTGCCAGCGAGCCGACCACCTCGTTGAACAGCTGCGTCGCCGCGGCGTTGTCCATGTCGGTGAAGTCGAACGCCGGGCCGCCCGGCTGGATGAAGCGCGCCGGCACGAAATTCTTCACGAACAGGATCGGGTCGACGATCTTCAGCGTGTACGAGCCGCGCGTGATCGCGCCGACCTGCGTGTTGAGGAAGCCGTCGTCCCAGTAGATTTCCGACTGCGTGCCGAAGCGGTTGTCGGGCAGCTCCTTCAGCGACACGAAGAACGCCGCCTGCTGCGCGCCCGGCTGGCCGCCGAACTTGAAGCGCTCCCAGCTCTGCTTTATCAGCGGGCTGACGATGCCGTCGCCGGCGAAGATCGACTGCGAGTTGATGTCCTCCGAGTCCCAGATGTAGCCGCCCGGCTCGGCCGCGAACCCGGTGATCTTGCCGTCCTGGAACAGCAGCAGGCCGTAGCCCTCGGGCACGACGATCTTGGAGCCGTTGCTGATGATGTTCGCGGAACCGCGGGTGTTGGAGCCGCGGCCGGCATTGGTGCCCTGCGGAACCGCGCCGAACAGCGCCGCCGTCGCCGGCACGCCGGCCGGCACGGTGTAGAAGTCCTTCCACTGATCGCCGAGCATCCCGCCGATCGCGCCTTTTGCCGCCTGGATCAGACCCATGACTTCTCTCCGTCCTTCGTTGGCCGGGCGGGGGCCCGGGTGCGGATGACTATAACGGCAGGGGGCGCCGTAACCGGCGTGCCAGCCGTCACCTCGGCCGCGCCCGCTTGGCGAGCCGCGCGGACGCCGCTATCGTGGGGCCAACCCGACGGGAGCCCCGTGACATGCGTGCCACCGACGCCGAGCGACGCTCGGAACAGCAACGGCTCGAGCGCGCGCTCAAGCGCGAGATCAACGAAGACCAGCTCGACACGTTCGCGACGCTGGAGCGCTTCGGCTGGTCGCTGAAGTTCGTCCGCCACACGCCGCAGGGTCCGATGGCGGTGGTCCACGACCCCGATCACGGCAAGCTGGCGGTGATCGAGCCGGACGGCACGCTCAACGAGAACCCGGCGGCGACTTTCCGGAGCTGAGCCCCGGCCGGACGCGCTGCAGCAGGTCCGCCAGCCGCTCGGCGCTCACCGGTTTCACCACGTGGTCGTCGAATCCGGCTTCGTCGGATCGACGCCGGTCTTCCTCCTGCCCCCAGCCGGTGAGCGCGACCAGCACGGCCTCGTCGCCCCACGGCTCGGCGCGCAGTGCGCGACAGACGTCGTAGCCGCTCATCGACGGCAGGCCGATGTCGAGCAGCACCAGCTCGGGCCGGAACGCGCGCGCCTGCGCCAGCGCCTCGGGGCCGTCGTGGCTGGTCCGCACGTCGTGGCCCATCAGGCCGAGCATCATCTCCAGGGAGCGGGCCGCGTCGACGTTGTCGTCCACGACGAGCACGCGCCGCGGCGCCGCGGGCAGCGCGGCCGCGCGCGCCGGCGGCGCGGCGGGTTCGGCCCCGGTATCGAGCACCGGCAGCCGCACGACGAACTCGCTGCCGGTGCCCGGGCCGTCGCTGTGCGCCTCGACCGTGCCGCCGTGCAGTTCGACCAGCCGCCGGACCAGCGTCAGGCCGATGCCGAGGCCGCCCTGCGCCTGCACCGTGGCCCGGTGCACCTGGGTGAACATGTCGAACACCGTGTCGAGCGCGTCGGCCGGAATGCCGAGGCCGCGATCGCGGACGCGCACGACGGCGCGGTCGCCTTCCCGCGCGACGCGCAGCGTGATCGCGCCGCCCGCCGGCGTGTACTTCGCGGCGTTGTTCAGCAGGTTCGAGAACACCTGCGCGAGCCGGACGCGATCGCCGAGCACATGGATCGGCGCGGCCGGCACGTCGACGGTCAGCGGATTGCCGGCGCGCCCGATCAGCGGACTGCTGGTCTCGACCGCGCTCTGGATCACGTCGGCGAGCGCGAGCGGTTCCCGACGCAGCTCCAGCCGGTTGCGCGTGATCCGCGACACGTCCAGCAGGTCGTCGACGAGGCGGACGAGGTGTTCCACCTGGCGCCCCATCATCGCGCGTACCTGCGTCGATCCGGGCGTCATCGACCCCGAGACGTCCAGCACGTCCAGCCCGCTGCGCAGCGGCGCGAGCGGATTGCGCAGCTCGTGCGCGAGCGTCGCCAGGAACTCGTCCTTGCGGCGGTCGGCTTCGCGCATCTCCTCGTACAGCTCGGCGTTCTCGATGGCGACCGCGGTGCGATGGGCGAGCTCGCGCGCGACTTCCAGATCCGCCTCGTCGCTGGTGCGGCCCGATTCGGCCGTGACGAAGGTGATCGCGCCGCGCACCTTGCCGCGCAGCGTCAGCGGCACGCCGATGAACGACCGCAGCCCGAGCGCGGCGATCGCCTCGCGCGCTTCCGGGTCGCCGACCGCGTCCTCCAGCATGCGCGCGTCGAGCTGCACCAGCTGCGGCCGGCCGGTGCGCACGATGTGGGCGGGGCCCAGCGGCGCGTCCGGGCGGCCGGGCCAGCGACGGTGCAGCGCGCGGGCGTCGGCGACGCGCTGCGGGTCGTGGTGCGCCATCGCGACGCGGCGCAGGCTTCCGTCGGGTTCGAGCACGTCCACCGCGGCCCAGTCGGCGAACGCGGGCACGGCGAGCGCCGCGACCTTCTGCAGCGTGCTTTCGAAGTCGACGATCTCGGCGAGCGCGGCGCTGGCGGCCGACAGGAAGCGCGCCGTCTGCTCGCGGCGGCGGCGGGCGGTGACATCCATGCCGATGCCGATCATCCGCACCGGCTCGCCGGCCTCGTCGGTCAGCACCTGCCCGGAGCCGGCGATCCAGTGCACGCTGCCGTCGTCGCGGCGGTTGCGGAATTCGGTCTGGAAGCTGCCGCGCCGCTCCAGCGCCGACTGGATCGCCGCGGCGACGCCGTCGCGATCGTCCGGATGCACCAGTCCGACGAAATGCTCGAACGTGCCCTCGAACGTACCCGGCGCGAGGCCGTGCAGCGGCTCGAGGCTGTCGGACCATTCGAGCCCGCCGGTGCGCACGTTCCAGTCCCACACGCCCATCCGCCCGGCATCGAGCGCCAGACGCAGGCGCTCCTCGCTGCGGCGCAGGGCATCCTCGGCGCGATGGCGCGCGGTGACGTCGTCGTGCACCAGCACCACCTGCCGCACGACGCCGGCGTCGTCGCGGATCGGGTACGCCACCGCCGCGACCCAGCGCACCGGGTCGTCGTGCCGGGTGATGTCGGGCAGCGTCTCGTTCGGGTCGTAGCGGATCGCCGGTACCGTCGACGGCACGCCGGCGAACGCCGCGCGGATCTGCGGCATCACGCCCATGCGCTCCAGCTGCGCGTCGTGGAGGATGTTGTACTGGGCGAGTTCCTCCAGCGTCGCGCCCCACAGGTCTTCCCATGCCCGGTTCACGCGCAGCGTCCGCCCGTCGGCGTCGAACACCTGGATGCTGAAGGGCGCCTGCTCCATCAGGCTCCGGAACCGCGCCTCGCTGTCCCTGAGCGACTGCTCCAGCCGCTTGCGTTCGCTGACGTCCTGCACGACGCCGTACATGCCGGTGACCTGTCCGGCATCGTCGTAGACGCCGCGGCCGAGCGCGCCGACCCAGATCACGTCGCCGCCGTCGCGCTCCACGCGGTACTCGATCGCATACGACAGCCGCTGCGCGATCACGCGCTCGACTTCGGCGCGCGCGCGGTCGCGGTCGACGGGGTGCAGCCGTTCCTGCAGCGCCGTCCACGTGATCCGCTGCCGCGGCGCGACGCCGAAGATCTCCGCCGCGCGTTCGGACAGCGTCACCTCGTCGGTCGCCACGTCCCAGCGCCAGTCGCCGAGATCGGCCGCGTCCAGCGCCAGATGCAGGCGCTCGGCCGCGGACTGCGCGCTGTGGAACAGCCGCGCGTTGTCGATCGCCACCGCCGCCTGCGCCGCGATGCCGCGCAGCAGCTGCTCGTGGTGCGCGGTGAACACGCCGGGCTGGTCGTGGCCGAAGAACAGTCCGCCCAGCACCTCGCCGGAACGCGACACCACCGACGCGGCGAGGTAGCTGCGCACCGGCGGATGCCCCGGCGGCATGCCCTGGTACGGGGCATTGTGGCCGTAGCGCGGATCGGCGGTGACGTCGTCGAGCCGCACGATGTCCTCGCCGCGGAACGTGGGGCCGAACACCGCGGTATTGCGCGGCATCGGGTATTTCTCGAACGCCGCGCGCGGGATCCCGGACAGCGTGTAGAGCATGTACGACTCGCCGGCGTCGTCGTCGACGTTGTAGAAGAACGCGCCGAACTTCGCGCCGCACAGGCGCGTGGTTTCGTCGGTGACCACCTGCACCATCCGGTGCAGGTCGCTCTCCTCGCCGAGCAGGCGGCCGACGCGCAGCAGCGTCTCGGCCACCGCCTTCTGCTCGCGCAGTGCCGCCTCGGCCTTGCGCCGGTGGCCGATCTCGCGGAACACCAGCACGCTGCCGATGACCTGGCCGTCCGCGTCGCGGATCGGCGCGGCGCTGTCGTCGATCGGGTGCTCGGTGCCGTCGCGCGCGACCAGCAGCGTGTGGTTCGCGAGGCCGACCACCGCCCCCTCGGCGAGCGCGCGCAGCGCCGGGTTGTCGACCGGCGCGCGGCTGGTCTCGTTGATGATCCGGAAGATGTCGACCAGCGGCGTGCCGGCGGCGTCGGCCGTCGTCCAGCCGGTGAGCGCCTCGGCCACCGGGTTCATGAAGTCCACGCGCGCCTCGCGATCGGTGCTGATCACCGCATCGCCGATGCTCGACAGCGTGACGCGCAGGCGTTCCTTTTCCGCGGCCAGCTGCGCCGCGTGGCCTTCCGCCGTGCGCCGCGACGCCGCCTCCTCGGCGAGCTGGCGCGCCGATTCCTCGGCCAGCCGGCGCGATGTCAGGTCGCGGGTCACCTTCGCGAAGCCGCGCAGCGTGCCGTCGGGCGCGCGCAGCGCGGTGATCACCACATTGGCCCAGAACCGCGTGCCGTCCTTGCGCACGCGCCAGCCCTCGTCCTCGAACCGGCCCGCGTCGCGCGCGACGCGCAGCTCGTGTTCGACCCAGCCGCTGGCGACCACGTCGGGCGGGTAGAACAGCGACAGGTGCCGGCCGAGCACCTCGCTGGCCTCGTACCCCTTCAGCACGCGCGCGCCGGCGTTCCACGTGGCGATGTGGCCGTCGGGGTCGAGCATGAAGATCGCGTAGTCCTTCGTGCCCTCGACGATCAGCCGCAGCTGCTCGGCCTCGCGCGCGGCCGGCTCGGCGGCGCGGTGCAGCGCGGCGTGCCCCCGCACCATCGCGGCGCGGCGGTCGACGTCGGGCGGCGCCGGAACCACGTCGACCGCGCCGAGTTCGGCGGCGGCGTCGACCGTCGCCGGCGGCGGGTCGGCGATCGTGAGCAGCACGATCGGCGTCATCCGGCACCCGGGCGAGGCGCGCAGGGCCTCGGCGATGCGC
This sequence comes from uncultured Arenimonas sp., assembly GCA_946885815.1. Next base: position 268 of record CAMPHE010000007.1, on the reverse strand, counting down.
ACGGCCGACGCCATCGCCGGGCGGGCGTCGACGACGATCGCGGCGTAGCGCTCGCGATCGCACCGGTCGGCGACCTCGGCGAGCCGGCCCTGCTCGACGCGCAGGCCGTGCCCCGGCAGCCGCTCGCGCAGTGCCGACGCGACGGTGTCGTCGTCGGCGAGCACCAGTACGACCAGTGGGGCCAGCGGATCGGTCATCGGCCCTCCCCCGGGGCGGATGGAATCCGGGAACAGTACCGGGCGGCCTCGTGGGCGGTGCGTGACGGGGC